>CAZTDC010000136.1:0-7932 GCA_964612165.1 uncultured Salinivenus sp. | reverse complement strand
CTATCCACAAGATGGACAGATGGACTACGCCGGCCTCAAGAAGGAGAAGGGCGGAAGAGCAAATGGCAAACCAGAAGGGGGACGGGCGCGGGTCCGACGCAGTTCCATTCCACGCTTCCAGACTCCTCATTTCAATTTTCCCACTCGATCACGCCTGGGCGGCGGCAGGGGTTTCTTGCGGAAGGCGAACGGTGAAGCAGGTGCCTTCCCCCTTGGCCGTGTCCACGTCGATGCTGCCGTCCATGAGGTTCACCAGCCGATGGGCCACAGCCAGGCCGAGACCGCTTCCCTCGTGGGTGCGATCGTTCCCCGTCGACTCCTGCTGGAAGGCGTCGAAGAGGTTGGGCACAAACTCGGGGTCGATCCCGATCCCCGTGTCTTCGACGTCCACCTGGACGCCCTCGTCGGTATCGGCTGCGCGAATCGTGACCGAGCCGCCGGCGTCGGTAAACTTGATGGCGTTGCTCAGGAGGTTGCGCAGGACGCGGCGGAAGGCCTCGGGGTCGACGTAGGCGTGGAGGGACGAGTCGGGGAGGCGCGTCTGAAGCTCGACATTGGCCTCGTCGGCCCGGTTCTGAAAGAGTTCAACCGTGTCCCCGATCTCCTTCGTCAGGTCGGTTTCTTGCGGCACCAGCGACATCGAGCCCGCCTCCAGCTGCGAGAAGTCGAGGACGGAGTTGAGCGTATCGAGGAGGCGCCGGCCGCTTCTCTCGATGAGACCTGCAAAGTGGTCGATCATCTGGCCGTCTTCGTCCCCGGCCGTTCCATTTTCGCCGTTGGTAGAGGGGGAAGGACTTTCCTCTCCGAGAGCCTCCGCAAATCCGATAATCGAGGTCAACGGCGTTCGGATTTCGTGACTCATGTTGGCGAGGAAGGCCGATTTGAGCTCGCTGGCCTCCTCGGCGGTTTCCTTCGCCTGGACGAGCTCTTGCTCGCGCTCGATGCGATCGAGAACGACGATGGCGTTGCTGGCCAGGATTTCGACGAGGCGAAGGTCGAACGCGTCGATGCCGTCAACTTCTGTGCTTCCGACGGTGATGAGGCCGTGATCGCCGAGCGGAACGGTCGCCACGGTCTGGAGGGCGCCGTAATCGAGGGAGGGATCACTTTCGTCCAGGTTGTCCACGACGACCGTGTCCCCGATGCGGAAGGCCTGGCTCCCGATGGTGTCGGCCTCGACGTGATAGGTGGGCCGCTGGGGCATCAGTTCGCGCGACTGGGGCGACACCCGAATCGGCATCAGCTCCTCGTCCTCGAGGAGGCGGACGCTCGTGATGGGGTAGCCAAAGGTGTTAATGATGAGCTCCTCAATGAGGGCCGCCACTTCGTTTCGGCTGTTGGCTTTGAGGAGGCGGGCGGTCGCGGCGTACAGGTCCTCAATTTCGGATTCTCGTTCCTCCCGCTCCTGAACGCGCTCCTTTTGATCGGTGATGTCGGTGAGGACGCCGAAGATGCGCTCCGTCTGGCCCTCTTCGTCCTTGAGGGGACGGCCGCGCTCGCGGATCCACCGGACCGAATCGGTGCCATCGGGGGAGATTCGATACTCGAGCTCGTGGACCGGCTCGTGCTGCATGCGCGCAAAGGCCTGACGGACATGATCGCGGTCCGAGGGATGCACGAGATGAATGAGGTCGTCAACCTCCTGGTCAATTTCAGCGGGCATGCCGAGCAGCCGGCTGCACTCTTCTGACAGGTTCAAGGTGTTGTTCATGATGTCGATGGTCAGGTGGCCCGTCTGCGCGATTTTTTGGGCTTCGGCCAGGGCCATTCGGCTCTCGCGCATCTGCCGTTCCATCTCTTTGCGCTCGGTGATGTCGAGGACCGTGCCCGTGATGCGAATTGGATGTTCCTCATCGCGGTGTACTTCTCCCCGTTCGTGGATGATGCGCTCTTCACCGTCGGGCCGTTGGATGCGGTACTCCACGTTGAGGGCACCTTCGTCGTCGAGGGCTTGGGATCGGGCGTTCCGAACGTCGTCCCGGTCGTCGGGATGGACGGTCTCGAGAAACTCCTCGTAGGTGACCTCGGCCGCATCCGACCAGCCGAAGATGCGGCGCGTTTCGTCGGAGTAGTGCAGGGTGTCGGTCTCAAGGTCCCGCTCCCAGTTCCCCAAGTGGGCAATGCGCTGGGCGCGCCGCAGTCGTTTTTCGCTCTGTCGGAGCTTGCGTTCCACAGACTTCCGGTCGGTGATGTCGAGGACCATGCCCGTCACGTGGGTGGTGGTGCCGTTCTCCCGGCGGGCCTCCCCCCGCGTGCGCACCCACTTCCGAGTTCCCTGTGACGTGAGGAAGGGGAGCTCCAGTTGAAACGTCTGCCCTTCTTCGATGCAGCGGTTGAGGGCCGACCGAAAGACGGGCTGGGCCTCCGGGGCGTAAAAGCCGATCGTGGACGACAGGTCGGGCTCAAACCGAAGTGGGACAGAGTGAATGCGATACAGCTCTTCGGTCCACGACATGCGACCGGTCTGCACGTTGAGTTCCCACCCTCCGACCTTGGCCATTTCCTCGGTGCGGTGGAGGAGGGTACGGCTCGTTTGGAGGGCCTGCTGGGTGCTCTCGCGCACTCGGTGTTGTTCGTATCGGTAGGCAAGGGCGAAAGCACTGAGTCCGGTGAGTAGAATCGTAAACGCCCCAAGGTGGAGGAGAGCAGGGGCAATTGGGAAGCTCACGTCCATCTCGAAGAGTAACGGGGGGACGTGCTTGCCCCCTGCGAAGATGAGGAGCATGAGCGCGCCTCCCAGCCCAAGAATTTGCCAGGGTTGGAAGGGAACTGCCATGGCGGCTGCGAGCAGGAGGGGGAGCAGCCGCTGATAGTGAATGGACCCGGCAACGACGTCGTGTGGAAGGCCCCCAATCCCAATAGCGAGGACCGCAATTACCATAAAAACACGCGCCTCGCGAAGCGAACAATCGGACCGGGCCGCGATGAGCCCAATGACGCAGGTAATCAGGGCCAGCAGGCCGTTTCCGATCTCAAGGGCCGTTTCGAGAGGAAGGGGCGGAGACAAGGTTTTTCCGCCCACCATCTCGAGAAGGATCAGCGTAAAGAGGTAGGGAAGCAGAATTGCGATCCCGAGGAGGCTCGTCCACGACAGGGTCGTGTGGGTGGTCGAGCGGAGCTGGGAGCGAAAACTGTCCTTCCCCTCAAAGGCCCAGGGATTGGTTAGGCATGTCTGGATGTGTTGACTCCAGTTGCCCATTAGCAGAAGAAGTCCGAATGAGAGAGGATACTAAAATACATATCGAATGCGGAAGCGTGAGTTCACGCTCCTGTACAGATTTGGAAAAGAGCTTTAACGCAACTGGTATACCGTTTCAAGAAGGTCCACACAGGCACCGCCGCTCAGTTCCCGATTTTTCCGTCGGGATTGGCGTGGGGGTTCGTGCATGGAGAGAAGTATGGGCATCAGCAGTCTATGCGCTGACCGTGAAGTAGTAAACGAGGGCGGTTAGGGGGCGACAGCCGGAGCGAGGGCATCGAGCCGGGCCGAATCGGGGCGTACGGTCAGCTGGGCGGGCACGCCGATTGGCAGGGTGCAGCGGGGGAGGCAGTGGCCGTAGGGAAGGCCTCGGGCGACGGGATACGGTCGGTCGGCCAGGTAGTCCGTGAACACCGTACTGAGCGAGAGGGTGGGACGGTCGTCCAGGTCGCCGGTCGTAAAGTCGCCGAGGATGACGCCGCCGATCGCGTCCAGCACGCCTGCGTGCTCCAGGTGAGCGAACATGCGGTCGATCCGATACGGGGCCTCGGCCACGTCTTCCAGCACCAGGAGGGCGCCGCTCCAGTCGGGGGCGTAGGGGGTGCCCAGCAGTCGGGTGAGGACCGACAGGTTGCCCCCGAGTAGGGGTCCGGTGGACGTGCCGGGACGCACAGGGGTAAGGGCGTCGCTGCCTACCGAGAAGACACTGCCCGCCGCCTGGTTGCGGAAGGGGAGGAGGGTCTCGTCGGTGGCGGTAGCCCACTCGGTGACGACGGGGCCGGAGAGGCCGGTCCATCCCACCCGGGTGTGGAAAGCGAGATGGAGGGCGGTCACGTCGCTGTAGCCCACCAGGAGGGTCGGATTCTCGCGGGCGAGGGCCCAGTCGAGGCGGTTGAGAAGCCGGAGGCACCCGTAGCCCCCGCGCACGCAGACGATGCCCTTAATGCCGGGGGCGCGGATGGCCTGGTGCAGGGCGTCGGCTCGCACCGCGTCCGGGGCGGCGAGATAGCCCTGCTGCCGACCGGGCGCCCAGGCGGTGCGCACGTCGTAGACGGACCGGAGGCGCGTGAGGCCGTCTCGGTATCGGTCCAGGTCGCGCGGGGCGCTGGCCGGCGCAACGACGGCAATCGGTGTGCCCGGACGAACGGAGCGTGGACGGAGCACGAGGCGGAGGGGCGTGCGGAGTGGCAGCGGAACGGTCGGTCCTAAGCTAAGGGAGCGAGCGGGCCATGTCTAGCGCAGTGCGCAGACGTTAGGGGAGAGGGGGGGGACGCCGAGAGGCGGGCTCGACAGAAAGCCTGCTTGGCCGGAGGCGAAGATGCTCTGGACGGTGCCGAGTTGTTGGATGTTGTTCGGAGATCGGCAGCTTTTGGAGCCGGGGCTGGAGAGTGATTACGGGGAAGACGCGGCGGAGGAGGGGACGGAACGGCCTTTCCAGGACACGCGGCCGGTCCAGTGGTGGAGGGCCGAGTCCAGCATGAGGAGGAGGGCGAGCAGGTAGGAGACCGGGGCGAGCAGGGTCACGGTTACGGAGGCGCCGCTGGCCCGATCGGTCACCAGCTTCAGGCCGTAAAGGGAGACGAGGAACCAGAGGGACAGAAACGGGGCCACGAGCCAGGTGAGAACGAAGCCGGCGTACATTGCAAGGAAGCTCGGGGCCGTGCCGCCAAGCAGGAGATAGGCGTTTTTCCGAAAGCCCCGCCAGGCGTCGCCGTAGCTCTCGTACATGTATATGGACACGAGATCCTGCACGTCGAGCAGCGTGGGCGGGTGGCCCTGGGCCTTCAGGTAGCGCCCGATAACGACGTCTTCGAGGACGGCGTTCTTGGCGTGTTCGTGGGGTTCGTGGGTGTGATATACGTCGGCGTCGACGAGCCAGCACTGCCCGTTGAGGGCGCTGAGGGAGGGAAGGTCCGTACGATGAACGAGGGGCCACGGCAAGCTTCGAAGCAGGGCATGGGGGACCATGCTTACCAGAAGCATGGCACCCCCCTTGAGCCACGGGAAGCCGGAGGAGACGGTCGTGGACGCGCCAACGTGGCGGCTCACGAGTTGGCGGAGGGCGTCGGCGCTTGTCAGATCAGCGTCGGCGTCGAGAAAGAGGTAGCAGTCCCCAGAAGCTTTTCGGGTACACTGGTAGAGAGCATTTACCTTTCCCACCCATCCGTCCGGCGGGTCCGCGCCGCGAAGCGGGGTCAGGCGCTCGTCCGAATGCGCCTCCAGGACGGTCCAGGTGTCGTCCTCCGATCCGTCGTCCCAGACCAGGATCTCCAGGTCGGGATAGTCCTGATTCTGCAGCGACGGGAGCAGGCGGCGGAGATTGTCGGCTTCGTTGCGGGCGGGGACGCACACCGATAGGGGCGGCAGAGACGAGGGGTCGGCCGCCGGGCCGCGCCGCAGGTAGGCGAGGTTAGCGACGAGTACGCCCCAGAAGCTCAGATGAGCCAGGGCAACCGGTGGAATGAGGAGAAGCGTGAAGAGATCGGTGGACATCTGGGGCGGGCGGGGCGGGGCGAAAGATGTGTTACCAGGTAGGCAATGGTTGCGAGGATCCGTTCAGCAGGGTCGAGCCGTTTTACACGTCGGGTGGGTCGTTCAGAAATTGTCGATAGAGGGGCGCTGGGTCCTGAGAAAGGAGTTGTCGGTGGAGTGTGCTTGCCTGATCGGTGTGTCCGGCCTCTTTCAGGGCGAGCCACTGCCATGATTGGGCTTCCATTTTCGTGATGCCCACAGTCGTATCCGCCTGGGCCGCCAGTCGCTCGAAGCGGTCCGCGGCGGCCTCAACGTCGCGCCCCGCAATGGAAGGACGAAAGAGCAGCGACTGCCCTTCCACCAGCAGTACGTACGGGTCGTCGGGATCCTGCTCAACGGCTCGTTCCAGGATGTTCGCGGAGCGGCGACCGTACTGCATCGCACTCAGCACGGACGCCTCGCCCGCCCGATACGACCAGAGCCCCGAGAGGAGCGCATTTTCGCGGGCCGTCCCGTCGTCGAGGTCGTTGGGCAGGTCGTCGATCAGCGACGCGTCTTCGGTGAGCGGGTAGAGCCGGTAACGCACCAGTAGCGAGTCGGTCCGCCCGTCCGCCTGCGTCATCAGCGTGCGCAGGGTGTCGGACTTCTGGTGGGCGTAGGCGTGCTGGACCTCCTGTGCAAATGGGGGCGAGAGCGTCACGGCCAAGAGGAGCATTAGGAGCATGGGGGCGTCCCTAGAGGTAGCGCTCGAAGAACGACGTGGCGAACGAAAAACTCCACCGCTCCGAGGCACTTCGAGTTCCGTCCAGGAGCGAGTGTAGCGGATCCAGATCGCTTTGTCGGAGCGCGTGCCAGTGGTCGAGCAGCCGATCGCGCTCGTGCCCGTCGGCCGTATCGTGGGCCGGTCCCCCCGTGAGGAAGACCGTGGGCCGGGCGTAGCCGCGCCACGTCACGTGGACGGCAAAAGGCCACCACTCGGCCTCCGGATAAAGGGAGGCAAGCCGTTCCACCTGTTCGGCGTCGAAGGGACGCACGCCGCCGTCGGGGGGACTGAGCTCCCCTTCCGGATAGTAGATAAGCGCGGTGCGGGGCGTAGAGCGGAAGCGGCGGGCGGTCCGGCGGAGCGTCGCCGCTCGCCGCGACGGATCGTCGGGCGGAAAGGGCTGGGCGCCCAGCGCACCAAAAAATGGAAAGCGATCCCATTCGGCCATCCAGAGCGTCGCCGACCGGTCCAGGTGCTCCTGGAAGAGCAGCCAGCCGAGGTGCCCGTCGTAGTAGTGGTGGTGGTTGGCGTACGCGATGATGGGTCCGTCCGGGAGGGCGGGCGGCCACTCTCCCACCCAGCACACGCGACGGAACGCGCGGTGGAGGTCGTATCGAAGCAGTGCCTCCACCAGCCACGGGACGGGATCCACGGTTGAAAAACTGCGGTGAGCGTCTTGAGCGAGAGCGTGAAGCCACCCCTGCTTACCCGGTCCCAGACACAGCAACGGGCGTTCGGAGAAAGGGCCGCCGAACCGTTTCGTAGAGCGTGCTCCGTTCGGGATCGGAGAGCGGATCGGCCGTCAGAACAGGAGGGTGGAGGCGGTGACGCGATGATCAGGCGCGGAGGCGGGCCTTTCGCCAGTCGTAGTTGTCGTAGGCCGCCAGCATGAGCTTACGGCCGAAGGAGACGTAGGCCCGTCGATTCAGGTTGTCATATTCATTGGCCCGCACCTCGTTCAGGATTTCGCGGTACATCCGAGCGGCGGCCTGGATGCCCACGCGGGTGCGAAACGGCAGGGCCGCCACGCCCTCGTAGCTCTTTCGATAGCGCTGTTCGGCCTCCGACATGGCCCGTTCCAGGAGGTCGCGGTAGCCGGCGGGCTGGCACCCGTTGGCCAGGGCGGTGCGGGGCACGTCGTGGGCCTGCATCCACTCGGTCGGGAGGTAGACCCGGTCAAGTTCGTCGATGTCTTCCCCAACGTCCCGGAGGATATTCGTGATCTGCATGGCAATGCCGAGCTGGCGGGCCGGCCGCTCCAGCTCCTCGTGCGAATCGTTACTGAGAAAGGGAAGCATCATGGCTCCCACGCTGCCTCCCACCAGGTTCGAATACGCAATGAGGTCGTCTTTCGTCTCGATGGGGCGGGCCTCCAGGTCCCACACGGCGCCCTCAATCAACTCGTCGAGCGGGCCGCGGTCGAGCCCATAGTGCTCGTGCACCTCGGCGAGGCGGCGCCACAGCACCTCATCGGACGGCGGGTTGCCGGCCAGCGTGT
>CAZTDC010000135.1:0-7933 GCA_964612165.1 uncultured Salinivenus sp. | reverse complement strand
CATGGAGCGCCCCGATGCCATCGCCGTGGTGATCGGCATCAAAGACTATCAGCATGCGGATGTGCCCTCTGTAGACTTCGCCCTTCGCGACGCCCAGACCATGAAAGAGTATCTGGTTCGCGCGCTCGGCTTTCGGGAAGAGAACGTCATCATGGCCGAAAATGCCAGCGGGGCTCAGCTTCGGCGGATTTTTGGGACCGAGTCCGATCCGCAGGGACAGCTCTACAACTACGTGCGGGAGGGGGAATCGGAGGTGTTTGTCTACTACAGTGGGCACGGTGCCCCCGATCCGGAAAGCGAAAAGGCCTACCTCCTTGGGGCCGACACCAATCCCAACTACATGTCGATCAACGGGTACCCCGTGAATCAGATGTACGAGAACCTGGCGAAGATTCCGGCTACGGCCGTCACGGTGGCGCTCGATGCCTGCTTTAGCGGCGTGTCGGAAAGCGGGCAAATCGTGCAGAACGTGAGTCCGGCGGTGTTGAGCGTTGAGAATCCGATCATAAATATGGAGAATGGGCTGGCCTTTACGGCGGGCGCGGCCGATCAGGTGAGCTCCTGGTATCCGGAGAAGAAGCACGGGCTCTTTACCTACTACTTTCTCCGGGGCCTGCGGGGGGACGCCGATGCGGACGGGAACCAGGCGGTCACGGCGAAGGAATTGGAGGCCTATCTGACCGACGAGGTGCCTTATCGGGCCCGTCGGATGCACAACCGCGAGCAGGTTCCGCAGGTGGTGGGGCGAGACAAAGACCGCGTGCTCGTCCGCTATGCCGACGCCTTGCCGGCGGAAGATCGCGAGTAGCACGGCTCAAGGGACGCAGGGGGGCACAGCGTGCTCGGACCGTGCTCCGGTTCTGGGTCGGTGGGGGGCGAATCCTCATGTCGTTTTCAAGCCCGTCCTGCGACCTTGTGGGCGAGCAGTCGTACATAGAAGTTGGATCAACCGATCGAAAGATTTCTCTTGCACGGATCGGTCCATCCCTGCTCCTCCGCACGCCGACGCCCGTCGGTGTTCTACGAGGGGCATGAAGTTGTTCGCATTCCAAAGGGATCACAGGCACATGGCTACCAACAAGTACCAGTACGAGCTCACGTACGTCATCAGTGGCGTCGTTCAGCAGAATCAGGTGGACGACATCGTCCGCAAGATCAATCACCTGATCGAGAGCAACGGCGGCGACGTGCTTGAGGTCGACGAGTGGGGCAATCAGCGCCTCGCCTACGAGATCGACCGCAAGCGCAGCGGCTACTACGTCAACATGTATTTCAAGGCCCCCGGCTCGTTGATTGAGCGGCTCGAACGAGAGCTTCAGATCAACGACGACGTGCTTCGGTACCTCACGCTCCGGATGGACGCGAAGATGAAGCGTCACTACGAGCAGCGCAAGAAGCGAGAAGCGCAGAAAGAGAAAGAAGAAGCGGAGGCCGAAGAGCAGGACGAAGAGGCCGACGAGTAGACGCGGGTGTTTCCTCGTTTCCAATGCATCTGTTGAACCAAACCACGTTTTGACCCATGGCGAACCAAGAAGACGTCGATTACGAACACATCGAATACGTCGACTACAAAGACACCGAGTTTCTGGAGCAGTTCATTAACAATCAGGGCAAGATTCTGCCCCGGCGCGTGACGGGCGTTCCGGCACGCGTGCAGCGCCAGATTACGACGGCGATCAAGCGAGCGCGGCACCTCGCCCTGCTCCCGTACGTGTCCGAGTCGATCCGGTAAGACACTCCGGACGGACGATTTCATTACAGTAGATTGAGAGACCCGACGACACCATGCAGGTTATTCTACTCGACGACGTGGAGCATCTCGGCGAGAGCGGAGAGGTCCACGAGGTAGCCGACGGCTACGGCCGAAACTATCTTATTCCGCAGGGCCTGGCCCGTGTGGCCACCGACGGCATGATTCGCCATCAGCGCGAGATCCAGCGGCAGCAGGCCCGGAAGGAGGCGGTCAAGAAAGAACAGGCCGAGGAGATCAAGAAGGAGCTCGAAGACATGCAGGTCGTCTTTACGGCCAAGGTGGGGGAAGACAACCGCATCTTCGGCACCGTGACGACCCAGCAAATTGCCGTGGAGCTCTCCAATCGCGGCTTTGACATTGACCGGCGCGACATTGAGCTGGACGAGGACATCCGGTACGTGGGGGCCTACACCGCCACGGTCAACCTCCGCGAAGATGTGAGCGCCACGCTCGACATTCAGGTCATTCCGGAATCTGGGTAGCTGCGTTTCGCTTCCCCATGCAGGTAGTTTCTCCTCACCGGGGACGTATTCGAAAAACGAAAAAAGGAGGAGGGAGATCTCCCCTCCTCCTGGCAGGCTTCGCCCGCAGCTGCCGCGGAAGGTTATCCTTGCTGGCTCATCTCTCGGAGGTCACTCAGCGCTTCCTGAAGCCGACGTTGATACCCACTGTCGGCGGTCTCGATCTTGGGAGCATTCTGCCCAAGATCGATCGTTGATGAGCGGTGCTGACGGGCTGCTGTGGCTACGGTCTCAGCGGCTTCGGCAATCCGTTCCGAGTCCCAATGTCCCTCAAGTCGTGCGAGTGCCTTGCTGATCTCCACCGCTTGAGGGCTCTCGTTCTTGATCATGAGATCTGTGTAGAAGGCAAGGGCTTCTTGCTTTTCCGGGGGGATATCCCCCTCCTCATTCAACCACGTGGTGAGCATAACGTGGCCGGCCATTTGCTCACGACGGAACTGTGGAATGGGGGAGGACCGGTCTAGGCGATTCTGGATAGCCTCGTGTGCTTTCCTCCACGTTTCCGCCTCGTCGGCAAGCCGCTGAAACGAGTCGAGCTCGTCCAGAGATTGGTTCAGTGCGGCCCTGGAGTTTGAAAGATCGTCGTCACTCGCGTGACTGGGGACCACAGCTGTAAACCTGGATTGGACGTTCTGGGCCGATATCTCGTTTGGTTCAGGGCTGTGCTCCTGGTTGAGGCTCTGACTTTCGCAGCCTACCAGTAAAAGAAGGGACAAGAGGGAAAAACAAAGAGATCGAGTAAAGTACATTTTTAGTTTTGGTTTTGTTAAAGTTTGTGTTTCTGATTAGCTGGATTCCGTTATCCTTCTGTTATCTTACAAATTGTTTCGGAAGCGCTAGCATCCTGAATCACTGTTTTATCTAGGTCCCCGTCTTCAAGTGTAGCGATCACGGTTTCGGTTTCGCCGTCATCGTCCTCATCTGCCGTGTATACGGAATACGAACAGCCCTCTCCGCAGCTTCCACCACATTTATAGTCTGGAGATTGTTGACCATGTATGGGGGAGGGGAGCGAGAAACTGAAGCCGAGCAACAGAAGTAACGCCAGAATCCCTTTTTTATGGATTGTGACCATTGTCTTTGATGCGTTTTAACTCATGATGGTTTAAGCTCATACCCTAAAATTTTCTATCTTTAAGTTAGTTCCAGAAAAAAAGAAAATATTGTTAAGAGGGTTATTCCATCCTGTCAGGCACGTTTGGGTGGATTTTCCGATAGCATGATCGGTCATTGTGTCAATCCGCAAGACGCATCTTCGCGCTTCCACGTGGGAATTCTCTGGTGACTTCGCAAACGGATTTACCGACTCGCATTAGCTCCACAGGACGTGCGTCTATTCATCTTAAAAATGGAAAGAGGGTCATGGGGGGAGGTGATGGATGCTTGGTTTTCATGATGCTGATTATAGCAGCGACCTGTTGTATTTGGGGGGGAACCGGTTTGGTGAGCGGCTGGAATGCCGAGTTCCACGAAGTCGCAGGCCTAGAGGTCTCGGAAAACAGGTTCTGAGGGTAGTAACATTCGCTTCGTCTTGTCGTACGTAACGGAAGGATCTCCCTGCTTCCGAGGTCTGACTACACGTGGCTGCTCATTCATCTACTTCATCGATGTATTTACTGCGTACAACCGCTCTCCTCGCGGCGGTCTTGCTCCTTCCCTTGGTTTTCACGGCTCACGCACAGCAGGGCGGGTCGGCGACCAAGGTGGACTGGTCCGTGTCGGCGTCGGAGGTGGCGCCGGGGGAGAGTGGGGCGCTCACCCTTGAGGCTGCGATCGAGGACGGATGGAAGATGTACGCCCTCGATTCGCCGCCGCCCAGCCGGGGCGTGTCGGTGAGCATCGAGTCGTGGCCGGCGGGGCTGTCGAAGGGCGGCCCGGTGGAGCAGTCCGAGCCGAAGCGCGGCTACGATCCGAACTTCGATAAGGAGGTCAGTTACTTCGAGGAGACGGCGACGATCCGCGTCCCGGTGTCCGTCGAGGAGGGGGCCAGCTTAGGCGAGCGCACCGTGGAGGGCTCCGTCACGTTCATGGTGTGCACCAAGGAGATGTGCCTGCCTCCCACCCCCACGTCCTTCTCGACGACGGTAACGGTGGCGGACGGAGCGACTGGCGGCTCCGCGTCCAGCACGACCTCCACGGCACCGCCGTCTTCCTCGGGCGAAGGGGGAACGGAGGGCGAGAGTGCCTCTGAGGAAGAGGGCAGTGCACGTTCGGAAAGCGGCTCGGCGTCCCTCGGGGGGGCGGGCGGTCTTCCGGCCAACCGGGCCGACGGCCTGCTCGGCTTCCTGCTGTTGGCCATTGGCGCGGGCGCCGCGGCGCTGCTCACGCCGTGCGTCTTCCCGATGATTCCGCTCACGGTGTCCTACTTCACCAAGCACACGGACGACCGGAGCGAGTCGCTGAAGATGGCGGGGCTTTACGGCCTGGCGATTGTCCTCGTCTTTACCGGGCTCGGTGTGGCGATGTCGATTCTCGTGGGGGCGGCGGGGGCCCAGTCGATTGCCGCCAATCCGTGGGTTAACCTCTTCATCGGGAGCGTCTTCATTCTCTTCGCGCTCTCGCTTCTGGGGCTCTTTGAGCTCCGCATGCCCAGCAGGCTCGTTAATTACTTCAACCAGCAGAGCAACGAGCAGTCCGGCTACGTGGGCGTCCTGTTCATGGCGGTCACCCTGACGCTCGTTTCGTTTTCGTGCACGGCGCCGTTCGTGGGCGCTCTGCTGGCCGCGGCGGCGGGGGGCACGTGGTTGTACCCGGTGGCCGGCATGGCCGCCTTTAGCGCCACCTTCGCCCTCCCCTTCGTGGGCTTTGCGCTCTTTCCGAAGGGGCTCGACAGCCTGCCGGAGTCGGGCAGCTGGATGAACGCGGTGAAGGTGACCCTTGGCTTTGTGGAGCTGGCCGCGGCCCTCAAGTTTCTGTCGAACGCCGACCTCGTGTGGGGCACCAATCTGCTGTCCCGTCCCCTCGCCATTGCGATCACGGTTGTGCTCTTCGCGCTCGCGGGCTTCTATCTGCTGGGCAAGATTCGAATGAAGCACGAGCCGCCGGTCGAGGGCATCGGAAGCCTCCGGTTGTTGACTGCTACGGCCTTTCTGGGCACGGCGCTCTACATGCTGCCCGGCCTCTTCGGCGCGCGGCTCGGCGCGCTCGATGCGTATCTTCCACCCCAACAGGCCGACGACCTCAGTCTCGTGGCGCAGTCCGGCCCCGCCGAAAAGGCCTCTGAGTCGGAGAGTGAGTTTGCCTGGCATACCGACGACATCGACGCCGCCTTCGCCCAGGCGAAACAGGTCAACAAGCCCGTCTTCATCGACTTCACGGGCTATACCTGCACCAACTGCCGCGACATGGAGGCCAACGTCTTTCCGCAACCGCCGGTGGCCGAGCAGTTCAAAAGCGACTTCGTGCTCCTGCGGCTCTACACCGACTCGCAGCCGAAAGGCCCCGAGTTTCAACAGTACCAGCTCAAGCTGACGGGCACGACGGCCCTGCCGACCTACGCCATCGTCGACCCGTCGGAGCGCACGGTGATCACGCACACCAGCGGCACGGCGTCGGTCGAGGCCTTCGCTTCGTTCCTGGAGGAAGGGGCGACGCAGTTTGCCAACGAGCAGACCGTTGCTTCTCGGTAAGAAGAGAAAGCCGGGCGGCCGACTGTGTAACGACCTGTCGTTTCTCTCAGAGAAAGACGCCCCCCACTTCCGTATGGCTGATCTTCGTGAGATCACGTTTTCGGTTGAGAACGCCCGCGGCGACGCCGTGGATGGTGACCTGCGCTTCGTGGAAAACGGCGAGGCCAAACCGGTCGTCGTCTTCTGCCACGGCTTCAAGGGCTTCAAGGACTGGGGTCCGTTTCCGGAGTGGGGCCGGCGGCTGGCGCGAGCGAGCGTCGTGTCGGTGCACATGAACTTCTCCTACAACGGCGTCCATCGGGACCAGCCCACCGAGTTCACGGAGCTGGACAAGTTTGCGGACAACACCTTCACCCGCGAGCTTGACGACCTCCAGGCGGTTCTAGATGCGATTGAGGAGGGCACGCTGCCGGACGCCCCCGTGGATCCCAATCACGTCGGTCTCATGGGCCATTCCCGGGGCGGCGGAACGGTCATCCTGCAGGCCGAGCGGGACGACCGGGTGGGAGCGCTCGTCACGTGGTCGTCGGTGTCGACCTTCGTGAATCGCTTTTCTGACGAGCAGATCGAAGACTGGGAGACGAAGGGCTACACCGAGATCCGCAACAGCCGCACGGGACAGGTGATGCGCCTCAACAAGCACCTTTACGACGACACGATGGCGCACGCCGACGAGCTCGACGTGCGGGGCGCCGCCGAGGGCATCGACGTGCCGTGGCTCGTGGTGCACGCTCGCGACGACGAGTCGGTGGACTTCAGTGCGGGGGAAACGCTCGCCAGCGCCACTGAGACCGCCGAACTCATGGAGGCGAGCGGCGGGCATACGTTTGAGGGCGAGCACCCGTTCGACGGCCCCGTGCCCGAGTTGCTGGAAACGGTCTGGGACCGCACGCTCGACTTTTTCCGCGCCCATCTCGGCAACACGTAGACCCCTCCGGGCGTACTTTCACCTAATCAAGGATCAAGTTTAACGTGCGGTGGCCGATATGCCCAGTACAGCAACGCGATCCCGTTCTTCCTCGTCGGCATTGGTGTTGCCTCAGCGCCGATTCACGCAGGGGGAATATTTCGCGATGGCCGAGGCGGGCATCTTCGGAGAGGACGATTCCATCGAGCTCATTGACGGACGGGTGGTTGAGATGAGTCCAGAAAACAAGCCGCACCGCGTCGCGATCTCGAAGGCAACGGACGTTTTTATTCGTGCATTGACCGACCGACCCTATTTTCTGCAAAATCAGTCTACGCTGCCGCTCGACGAGTGGAACGTCCCCGAGCCGGACTTTGCCGTCTTGCGGGGCCGTCCCGACGACGTGCTGGAGGGGGAGCCGGAGGTTGTTCTCGTTGTTGAGGTGGCCGACACTTCACTTGAGCGGGATCGCTCGGTCAAGCAAGCTCTCTACGCGAAGCAAGAGATTCCGGAGTACTGGATTCTGAATCTTCGGAGTCGCACGCTGGAGGTGTACTGGGAGCCCGGCGAGGACGAGTACCGCCAGCGACGAACGTGGTCGGAAGACGAGGCGGCCACGCCCCAGTTCGAAGAGGCTCCGTCATTTGAGGTTAAGGCGCTGCTGCCGGCGGAATCGTAAAGGTTACTCTGTCAATTTGAGGGCCGCGTCGGGGGCCATCCCGGCCTCCTCTTTGGCCTGCCGCACCATCTGCTCCACGTCCTTCAGCAGCTGCCGGGCGTCGTACACGATGCCATCCTTAATCGTGTACTGCACGCCGCCGGCCCGCTCCAGCTCGCGGGTGTCCTTGTTGAAGCGGAGCGCTCCTGTGCCGTAGAGCACCTTGAGGTTTTCGAGCGGGTTTTCGTCGATAAGCACAAGATCCGCCTGCTTCCCCACAGCCACCGAGCCAATCTCGTTGGCCCGGCCCATCGCCTGCGCGCCCTCCAGCGTGGCCGAGCGAATGACTTCCAGCGGGTGGAAGCCCGCCTCCTGCAGGAGCTCCATCTCGCGCACGTAGCCGAAGCCGTAAAGCTTGAAGATGTAGCCGGAGTCGCTTCCCACGCCCACGCGACCGCCCCGGTT
>CAZTDC010000134.1:0-7933 GCA_964612165.1 uncultured Salinivenus sp. | reverse complement strand
TCCAGCACGGAGAGGTACTGCTCCGTGTGTTCAAAGCGGCGGTACGGAAAGCCGGTAGCGATAAAGGCGTCCGCCAAATCGTTAACGTCGGTGACGCCGACGGAATGCCCGTTCAGCTGGAGGCCGTGATCGGCAACGGCGGTGAAGAGTTCGTCGTGCGTGACGTCGAGCACCACACCCACGACAATGCGGTCGTCTTCCTGCAGGGCAACGCTCACGGCGTAGGGCGGGACCTGCTGCATGAAGTTCGTCGTGCCGTCGAGGGGATCCACGACCCAGCGCCGTCCCTCGAAGGTCGTCGCGTGTGCGTCGAGGTCGGCGCCCTCCTCGGCGATGATCTGGTCGTCGGGCGCCGCGTCGTGGAGCGTCTCCACAATGGCATCCTGCGCGGCCTCGTCGGTGGCCGTGACGAAATCATTGATGCCTTTCGCCCGCACCTGGTCGAGCCTACCCGCGTGCTCGCGGACAATGCCGGCCCCGCGACGGGCAGCCCGAACGGCCACCCCGAGCGCGTCGGCATAACCGGAATTGTGTGTGGGAATGCTCATCGATCTCGATCACGAGAATTGTCCTACGATGTCCCGCCTCGTCACGGACAGGATCCCAGAGTCTTCACGAAGCCACGTTTTCGTGCCGAAACTTTTGCTCGCTTCTGGGCTAGCGGTACAGCGCCCGCTGCAAACATATAAATCGATGGCCAGTGATGCATCCGCCCCCCTCCAAACGCGCTCGTTCTTTACACGTCCTTGGGGCGGTTCTCCTGCTCGGGAGCTTCCTGCTCGTAGGAGCAGGGTGTACGTCATCGGACGGGCGGGCCGAGTCGCCGTTTGTGCCGTCCGACACGATCACGTCGGCCGTCGATCGCGATTCGGCCCTCACCGTGCTCACGGCCATGCAGCGCACCGCGTTCGACTCAGCGTACGCCGAACTGGACGACTACGCCGTCACGCGCTTCGTACGCACCGAGCAGATGACGCCCGCCGGTACGACCACGGCCGTTCGGTCGTACACCGTTCGCTATCGCACCGGCGCGGGACAGGGTGTGATCCAGCGGCGCGATTCGACCGGGACGTTTCGTGAGGGCGGAATCTTTGGATCAGTAGCTCCGGATCGCAATCCGAGGGGACGACCGCCGAATGTCCCCGCCCAGCTTCTCCCAGACCAGCCGGCCTATGTGGAGCCCCGCACCCGGGAGGCCTTCCGGTACGCCCTGCAGGCCGACTCGCTTTTGGACGAGATTCCGGTTTATGTTTTGGAGGTGACCGCCCGCGATTACGGCACCGGAAGAGAGCAGGGCGTCCGCTATGCCCGCCTTCTCATCCACCGCCCCTCCAACCAGTTGATTGGATTATCTTTGGTGCGGGACGATCAGGTCCTGCTCTTCAGCGAAGACACTCAGATGGGGATTCACCTGCGACCGGCCTCGGACGGCACCTGGGTCCCGCACGTGACCCGCGTTCGGGCGTCGGTTCACGTTCCGTTCCGCGCCCCGCGTCAGTTCCGCACGGTTTCCGCCTTCTACGGATACGAATCGTCGTCTCCCGAATGAAATCGCTCTCGCAAAAAGCGTCTCCGGTGCGTCCTTTGGTGTAGTGCGTATTCCGTATTTCGTATTGCTCGTTTCTTCGGAGCGTCGAAATACGCAACACGAAATTCGGAATATTGAATCTGATACCCTTGTTCGGTTCTGTCTCCCTCCACTGACGAGCTGCCAATGTCACTTTCCCTGGCTGACGACGTACAGGACCGCCTTGCCACCGACCGCTTCGGGCGCGAGATGCGAGGGTTTGCGGAGGTGGGCTCTACGAACACTGAGGCGGCCGAGTGGGCGCGCGAGGGGGCGGCGGAGGGAAGCGTGGTGGTGACCGAATACCAGTCGGCCGGACGGGGGCGGCACGGACGCACGTGGGATGCGCAGAAGGGACAAAACCTGATGTTTTCGATCGTTCTGCGCCCGGGGCTCGAGGCGGAGCGCCTGGGGCTCATCACCGTGGCCGCCAGCGTGGCCGTGGCCGAGGCGGTCGACGACTTCGTTTCGCCCTACCAGACGACCCTCAAGTGGCCCAATGACGTGCTCCTGGAGGGCCGCAAGACGTGCGGCATGCTGCTGGAATCCTCCATTTCGGGCAAGCAAGACGCAGAGGTAGTCGTGCTCGGCGTCGGCCTCAACGTCAACCAGACCCAGTTCCCCGATGCACTCGCCGACACGGCCACGTCCCTCCGCTTGACGACGGGACGCCCCGTGCCGCGCGTGCCCCTCTTCGCTCAACTTCTGCAGCGATTGGAAACCCAGTATGACGCTGCGCAGGGCGGCGACGACGATACGGTCCGGCGCGCCTTTCAAGACCGCCTCGCTGCGCTCCACAAGCACGCCACCTTCCGCGTCCCCGGAACGGACCGGACCATTTCCGGCACGGTGCAGGGCATCACCGAAACCGGTGCTCTCCGCCTCGATACCCAAGACGGCCCCGAAACGGTGCATGCGGGGGACGTGACGACGCGGAATGATGCGTGACACGTGATGCATGGCCAAGTCGAAGTGTTTGCACCTTCTCACGCATCACGAAACGACAGTTGCCCCGAGCTGCTTTGTCTGACTGTCTTTCCCAAACGACTGCTCCCGTCCGATGCTGCTGGCCCTCGACATTGGAAACAGCGCCGTAAAGGGCGGCCTGTTTGACGGCACCGAGCTTCGGCGTGTCTTTTCTGTGTCCGGTGATGAAGCAAAAGCCGGGAAGCGTTCGTCGGCAAAGGCATGGCGGGAGGCCCTAGTTCCACATCTGTGCGACGTGTCGATCGAGCAGGTCGGATTCGCCTCCGTCGTGCCCGCCACTGCCGAGGCCGTGACAGGGGCGCTCGACGCCATGACCGGCGCGTCCTTCACCCACATTCAACCCACTATGCCGCTGCCCTTCGAACTGGCGTATCAGACGCCCGACACACTGGGCACCGACCGGCTGGCGGCGGCCGCGGCGGGATGGGTGCAGTTTGGCCAATCGGCGTCCCCGCCCCGAAGCCTGATCGTGGTCGATGCGGGCACCGCCGTGACGTGCGAGGTCGTGCACCGCGACGGGGTGTACCAGGGCGGGACGATTGGGGCCGGACCCGTCCTGGCACGGCAGGCGCTCCAGTCCGGCACAGCACAGCTGCCGGCCGTACCCCTCGAACTGCCGGACGACCCGGTGGGCCGTTCCACTCAGACGGCCCTACAGAGCGGCATCATGTGGCACCTCGTTGACGGCGTGCGCGGGATGACCGACCGCCTCGCCGCCACCTTGCCGGACGATCCGCAACTCGTTGTGACCGGAGGGTGGGGCGAGCTCCTCGCCGAGCACCTCGACGACGTTGACGCTCACAGTCCGCACCTCGTCCTCCACGGCATTCGCCTCCTGGTAGAAGACGCTGATGAATGAGAACGGGCGGGCGCTCGTGTCATCGAGTTCTCCGTCAACCCTCTGTGCTGGATTTCCCGTAGCTTTCCCGCTGCAGGAAGGAGAATCGTCGGGAACCGGACAGCGCGAGCCAGAAGAGGCGCTACGCCTCGTATTCAACCCCCGGAAGCAAGTCCTGAATGCGCGACATCACCATCTGAATGGCGACGTGGTTGTGCCCCCCACGCGGAATGATGACGTCGGCCTCCCGCTTCGACGGCTCCACGAACTCCAGATGCATGGGCCGCACGGTGCGCTCGTATTGCCGCAGGATGCCCTCGATCGAGCGATCCCGCTCTTGCATGTCCCGCCGAATGCGGCGCATAAGGCGGATGTCATCGGCCGCATCGACGTAGATTTTGATGTCCATCCGCTCTTCAAGGATCGATTCGGCCAGCACCAGGATGCCCTCGATGATGATGACAGGGCGGGGCTCCACCGTTTCGGTTTCGTCGCGACGCGTGTGCGTGGTGAAGTCGTAGACCGGCTTTTCGATGGTCTCCCCCGCGATGAGCCGGTCGAGGTGCTTCCGCATCAGATCCGTTTCCAGTGCGTCGGGGTGGTCAAAGTTGAACTGTGCCCGCTTTTCCGAGGCGAGGTGCGAGAGGTCGTGGTAGTAGGCGTCGTGATCCAGGATAGCGATCGGATCAGATCCAAACGCTCGAATAATCTGCTGGAGAACGGTGGTCTTCCCCGATCCGGAGCCCCCCGCAATGCCGATGACGACTGGCGATTCCATAGATCTGCCCGTCAAAGCCGTATCGAGATGCGTGTGAATAGGGGTGTGAGGGGGCTACTCGACCACCATTACGATGGACCAGGTCTTCGTGTCCTCATCGTAGGTGGAGGCGTCGTCGTCGAAGCGGTACTCTTCGGACTCTTCCTCGGCCCACTCTTCAAGATCCTCCATCTCCTCGGCGGTCTCCTGCACGATGAAGTTGACGAACTGGCCCCGATGCACCTCCAGGTCCTCTCCGGTAATGGGAACGCGCTCTCCGTCCTCTTCGCGTTCGAACGTCACCTCCACGCGAGCCTCGTAGGCATGCTCGTCGGTCCAGGCCTCGCGATGCACCTCCGGCAGCAGGTCCCACACCCAGCGGTCCTCCAGGTTTTCATTCAGGATGGGGCTCACTACGGGCTCCCAGTAATCGGCCACCGGCCCGAGACCGGGAATGGTGACGTCCATCCCGAGCTGGTAATTTGGGATCAGGTCGTCGGGGCGCAGCAGACCGAACAGGCCAGAGAGGATAACCCCGTTTTCAAGCAGGCGGCGCTGGGCCCCGGTGGGCAGGTTGGCAAAGTCCATGGCGGCGTACATAACCCCCGGGCTGTACCGGTCAAGGGCCGACATGAGAGGCGCGTCGTAGATCTCGGAATTGACCCGAATCGCCTCTTCAAGCTCGTAGTCCTCGAGCCCAAAGAGCTCCGAAAGGGTCTCTTCGTCCTCGTCTTCGATCACCTCTTGCAGGGTGTCAATCACTTCTCGCCGTTCGGGGTTCAGGTCGTCGTAGTAGTTAAACGTTCCCGACGTGCGGTAGTCGAACATATCTGGAGCGAAAGGATTGCCCCCGGGCTGTTTGCGGTCGGCCGGGGACAGGAGAATGCTGAGGTTCGGCATGTAGGATGAGAGCGATCAGTAGACGTGAAGATGGTGGAGTGGACCCCCAAGCAGCAAGAAGGCCGTTTCGGGGGCTTAGAGCAAAGCATTCGGGGGTCTAAAGCAACACACGGGTCACTCCGCGTCGCCATTCTCCTTAGAGGAGGCACTTTGCTTACGGAGCTCCTCGAGCAAGGCGTCGATGTCGTCGCGAATGTGGTTGGCCCGGGCTTCGGCGTCGGCCACGACCTCTTGTCCGGTCTGGCTCGGCTGGGCCTCCAGGCCCGACTCCGCGAGGCGACGCAGGAAGCCTTCAGTTTGAGCCGCTAGGTGCTCCAGCTGGTAGGCGAGTCGGCGACGCGTGTCGGGGCCGCGCTGGGGAGCAAACAACATTCCCAGGGTAAATCCAAGTGCTCCCCCGGCCAATGCACTCCAAATTCCGATCTGTGTGGCGCGATTTCGTGACTTTTTCTCCATGAACCACGTAGACGTTGGACGAAAAGGACCTGTAGGGCGTATCTTTTATTGTACCGAATGAGGGAAGCCCAGTTTCCTCGCATGGGCCGTGTGCCCACGCCTGGAGTCGGGGCCGCCTGCGCTGGGAGGCCGGTGCGCTCCCCGAATCCCGATGCGGCGCTTCATCCGGCGTGTTCTCCGTCTGGTGCCGCTTTGAATGTTACCGACCTCGTACGTTTCTTGCAACATGCTCATCGGAAATGTACGAGGCCTTTCCGCACGCTCGCTGGTCGGCCCATCCTCCCAGCCGTGCACGGATCCGCCTGGGCCCGTTGCCCAGCCCGGATCGGTGCCGGACCGTCCGGCTTTTCATCGACGAAGAGCCCACTCATGCACGAAACTCCATTTCCCGTCCACGAGACGGGCCAATTTCAGTACAATGACGAAGGCCCGAAAAACTCTCCTCTACCGCCCATCGTGCTCCTGCACGGCATGTTGGGTGACCTGAGCAACTGGGTCGATACCGTCCGACAGCTGTCGGAAAACGGGTATCGGGTGTTGGCTCCCGTCATTCCTGTCTACGACTTCCCGATCTCCGAAACCGGTGTGCCCCGCCTCACGGAGCACGTGCACGGTTTTGTGGAGGCGATGGACCTGGAGAGCACGATTCTCGTGGGCAACTCGTTGGGGGGGCACATCGCGCTCCTCTACGCGCTCAACTACCCCGACCTCGTTGACGCCCTCGTGCTGTCCGGCTCGTCGGGCATCTACGAGACGACAATGGGCACGACCTTCTTCAAGCGTCAGGACCGAGAGTTTATCCGCGAGCGCACGGAGGTCACGTTCTACGACCCGGCGCACGCCACCGAGGAGCTCGTGGACGAGATGTTCGAAATCGTCAACGACCGGCCCCGTGCCCTGCGATTGCTCAAGATTGCGCGGTCGGCCGACGAGGAAACGGTCACCGAGCAGCTTTCGAAGCTAGACATGCCGACGCTGCTCATCTGGGGCCAGGACGATGTCATCACGCCCCCCGAGGTGGCCGAGGAATTTCGGGACCGAATGCCCAATGCTCGCCTCCACTTCATCGACGAGTGCGGGCACGCACCCATGATTGAGCACCCGGACGAATTCAACGCCCTCACGCTCGATTTTCTCAGTGAGCTTGCCGAAGAGGCGCGGGTCACGTCCCCGTCTGGTACCTAGATCAGAGGAAGCGCGGCCGCGTTCTGCCCAGCGGAATGGTTTTGGCTCAACCCGGTTGTTTGATCGGGTACACACGTGTGTGGCGAACCGGACGCTCAAGGGCCACCTTTTCCCAGCACACGCGTCATTTGGGCGGGGTTTCCCCCACTGGCACGCCTGTTGCCGACATATGCGTAGTGCGGTGTCGAGCCGTTTTTTGGTTCAAGTTGTCCCCGGGTACTGTAGCACCCACGGGGGCCTCCGTATTGCCGGGCAGGCGCGTCTGATTGGGTGAGCGTGCCTGTCCGGCATTTTCTATGCGTCCGGCTTCCGCCGGCGGTCCTATCCGAGTGCGACCTTACTCGTCTCGTCCCGGTTCGAAGGATGTGTAGCGTCCGGGAGGAGAAGCGGAATCCGTAGCGTGGCCAGGGACAGAATCGGAGAGTAGGCCTATGTCCTTCGCTACAACCACCGCCGCACGTTTTGGCAGTATCGATCGTATTCGTCGCCGAAAAGGGTGACCAGTCGGGCTTCTTCCCGTTTGATAACCCGCCGCAGATAGAGAAGCACCGGCACGAGCATAACGAGGGGCCACACACTGTCGATTAGAAAGCTCCCACCGACGTGCATCAGGCTATGGCCCACGTAGACCGGGTTTCGGCTGTAGCGGAACGGACCGTCTGTGATGAGTTCCGGCGGCTCGTCGGAATGGGACGGGTGCTTTCCCCGTTGCCGCATCGTCCAGAGGGCCGCGCCGAACAGGATACTGCCACCTCCAACCAGGACGGTGCCGGCGAGGAGGGTCCAGGGCCAAGAGAGCAGGCTTGACGGCCAGGTCCACTCGATCCCAACCCCGGCGAGGAAGGCCGCAAGAGTTAGGAGGGGGGAGGGGGCGAGAATTGTGCCGGGCGGGTCGTCGTGATCGGAGTGGGCGTTCTCCGAAGAAGCTGAGGCACTCACGGCAGAAGGCTGGGCAATGAGGGGAACGGACCCAAGGTGTTACGACCGAATTCTTCTTTTCTTCCGAGCATTTGGTGTTTGTCCTCCTCAAAAGAGGCTCGTTCTAGATTCGGGGAATGGCAACCATAGGCTGCGATCGGGGAGAGGAGAAGCGCCGCTGCACGACCCCATCGTCCATACCCGTCACCGTCGGACCCTCACGACTGGCCTGGAGGCTCTGTCGCTTCTTTTCGGCTCAACCGTCTCGCGCCGAGCCAGGCCTGTCCACCGGAGCAGCTGCCGGTCTCAAGATCGCAGCCCGTGC
>CAZTDC010000133.1:0-7952 GCA_964612165.1 uncultured Salinivenus sp. | reverse complement strand
GCCTGCTGATCGAGAGAAGTCCGCGTAGGCGCCGCTGACTGGGGGGCTGTGGTCGTTGGGAGGCAAGACCATTCGGAGCCAGGCACTTCTTCCTCCTCATCTCAATCTGTTTCAATTCGGACGTACTGTGTCGGTGGACGCCCTTTTTGAGTCTACATTTGATTTGGAAGAGTCCGTGCGTGTTGATCGCCGGGCGTCGGATGACGACGAGGCCGAACGGCTTCGCCTCGTCGAAAGCTACCACGTCACCGAATCGGCCGAGGCCTACCTCCAAGACATTCTTGCGCGGATCTTAGGGGAGGCAGAGGGGGAGCGGCGCGGCGCCAATCACTGGCTCTACGGCTACTACGGCAGCGGAAAGAGCCACCTGCTCGCCGTCACAGGGCTCCTTCTTGATTCCGAGTGGGTCGAGTCGATGGGCCGCGACGAGGTGTGGGCGGTGCTCTCGGAAGGAGCGGATGGATTAGAAGAGCTTCGTGCCCTTTGGGAGCGCTGCCTAGATGACTACCGGCTCCATCCGCTCTTTGTCAACCTTCTGAAGGAGCAGGGCAACCGGCAGCGAGGATTTGGGAACGTGATCCTCCGCCGCCTCCACGAAGAGCAGGGCCTCTCACCGCACCTGGAGACAGCCTTCTTTGAGCAGTGGTATCTCAAAGACCACTCCAAAGAGGAGCTTGAAGCGAACGCGGAGGAGGTGCTTCGAGATGTCGGGGGGGACCTGCCGGGAGACAATCTGTGGACGCAGGTTCAGAAGTACCGGGTGTTGGCGGATGGAGCCCTCCCGGCTCTCTTTGAGGCAGAAACGGGGACGAGAGACGGCCTCGCCGACGTTATCGATCGACCACTGAACGCCAGCACGGTCGCGGGGCGGATCGAAAACGCCCGCCTTCAGATCGAAAGCGAGAGTGATCGACCAGTCCGTCTTCTCCTCCTGCTCGACGAGATCACGCTTTTTATCGGCACGCGGTACGGGCTGCTGACGGAGCTCAATGCCCTTGCTGAGGCGCTCGACGAGGTGGGGGACGGAAACATCCTCACGGTTGGCACCGCCCAGGAGGACCCCTCTCGGGTCCAGACGGAATACTCGGCCCGGGAGGTTGACTTCAGCATTCTCGACGACCGCTTTCCGCACCAATATAGCCTGCCCTCCAGCCACGTCGGCGATATCGTTCGCAACCGCCTGCTCCGGAAGACGGAGGACGGAGCGGAGACGTTCAAAGCGGCCACGGCCGAGGCGGAGCTAAAGCCGGCCAATTCGCTGGTCTTCTACGACGTGCAGAAAAACACCGACCCGCCCCTCGACCACTTGTCCGAGGAGGACGTGCAGGCGTATCTCCCGCTTCTGCCGTATCACCCGCCGCTCTTCCTGGACATTCTGTCGAACCTCCGCACCGAGGAGGCCGACCGGGCGAAATCCATCTTCTCGGGGACAGCCCGGGCGGTGCTGGCCATCGTCAATGGCCTGCTGGAGCTGTGGGCCGCGGACGCAGACGGTCAGCTTGGGGGAAAAGACGCGGACCCGACGCGCATCGTCTCCCTCGTTGATTTCTTCGAGGTCATCCGGCCGGAGCTGGAGGACATCGTCCCGCAGGAGGTAAATACGATCGAGGAAGTTGAGGATCGTGTCGAGGATGGGGAACTGAAGAAGATCGACGAAAAGGTCTGCAAGGTCGTGCTGCTTCTTCAGCGCGTCCCGGACATGATTCCCCTTGACAATAATAAGAACATCGCCGTCGGGCTGATGGACGACCTGAACGGCAACACGCTCCACCGGACGGCCAACGCCGTCGACGAGTCCCTCGACCGCCTGGGCAAATACATCCGCACCGACGACGAGGACCCGTCGCGGCGCCGCTTCACCGACCGCGAGGAGCGGGCCGTGCTCGAAGCTGCCGAGGAGAAAGAAGACGAATTCGGCCCGGCCGACATCGTCGAGGAGATCACCACCTCCACCAGCGTCTTCCGGGACGCCGGCTCGGCCTCCCTGTGGGACGAGGTGCTTCGCCAACTCGATCTTCCCAAGCGCGTCCCGTACGTCGAGGGAGGAGACCGCTATCCCGTCCAGTACACCTTTGACGTGGACGGACACCCGTTTGCATCCGACTTCGGAGAAGAGGGGGCCCTGCAGGTGAACGTTCACGTTGAAGGACTCGTGTCGGAGGAGGAGCGCCCGCAGACCGAACACAGCGATGCGTTCCTATGGAAGCTCCCGGCCGACGGGCAAGACTCGCTGTACGAAGACCTAAAAGAGTGGGCCGCGCTCTCCGCCGCGTGCCGAACGCACCAGACGCCCTCGACCATCGAGCAGTCGCTCCGCCGCCGCAGCGACGGCCTGCCGTCTCGGATTGCGTCGCGCATCCGCAACGGAACGCTAAAAGTCCCCGAGTACAGTCCGACCAGCGTCGCTGATGGCGTAGAGCAGTATGTGCGGAAGACCTCGCCGAGCGCCTTCCATCCAGAAATGCTTATGGTGGACGAGGCCCGGCTCCGAACGTTGGAAAATACCCGATGGACCTCGGACCTCCCGCCATGGGCCGAAAAGATTGGCGTGGTCTGCGACAACCAGACGGAGCTTACGGGAGACATCGTTGCCAACGTGCGTGCGGTTGTGGGCCGTTCGCTCCGGAAGGACGGGCCGCTCAGTGTCACCGCCGCCCTTGAGCGGCTTCGGGAGAAGGAAGCCGCCTACGAAGACGTTGGGCCGGCCCTGGTGGCACACCTGTGGGGACTGTGCCAGGAGGGCTCCTTCCAGCCCATTAGTGAGGAGGGGAATCCGTTGAGCGCTGAGGAGCTCCTCGATTCCAGACGGTGGCACGAAGTGCGGCTCCGGATCGGGGAGGATGAGTCCCTGCGGTCGAAGCTGGAGCAGATTCCCAACATCGATCCGAGCGACACGATGAACGAGGCCATCGTGAAGGCCCGCTCGTTCATCGAGGCGCAGCGCCGCCGGGCCGACACGCTCTTTCAGCAAATCGACGCAGCGCAGGAAGATACGGCGACCGCCCCCGTTCAGCAGCTTCTCAGTGGGCTCTCCCAACAGCTCGAGCAACAGCGCGAGCAGATCGACCGATGGCTCGAAAAGACGCGGGACCGGCATCCGAACTGGGACAAGGTGATCCAGGGGGCCCTGAGCATGCGGGACCACATTGCGGGCGCTGCGAACCAGTGGGAGAACCGCGAAGCCTTTCTCCTCCAGCTCGACGCGCTTCTGCTCCTGCAGAAGAAGCACAAGGATGCCCTTAGCGAGGAGGCCACCGAGGCCCTGTCGGCCCTATACGAGGAGGTCCGCGTGGCGACCTCGACCCTGTGGTGGACGGAGGACGGGTGGACGGAGCTCATCGACACCCTTGACCATCGCACGAGTGCCATGCACGCCCTGAGCGACTGGTGGGAGGGGCTGAAGCAGGACGAGAGGCGACAACGGTTTATGGGGAAGACCGAGGAGCATCCCTGGTTGGCCTCGCCGAAGGAGCCGTCCCTGGACCACGTCGGCCACCGATTTCGGACCGAGGTCCTGGGCCCGATTCGCAAATTCCGTCAAGCGATGGAGCGGGCGGAGGGCATCATCGCGCCCCTGGCCCAGGATGCCCACGAGGTGGAGGCGGGCGACCTGCGACGGACGCTCGGGCGCCTTCAACGGGGCGGGTTTTTGGACGTGTCCACGCTCAAAGACGTGGACGCGCCGCTTCAGAAGCTCACTCTGCTGGAGACGATCACGGGTGGGGCCGCCCCGAAGGAGGTCGCCGCGGTCGGGTACTGGCCGAAAGACAGTAGCTACCTCAAGACCGCATTGCAGGACCTCGCCAGAAATGGGGCGGACTACGAACTCGACGACACCGAGCACGGCGTCATTATTACCCGACACGCATGAGCACACCGCTTGCCGACTTCACAGAGCGTCTGACTGCGTTTGCCACCGGGCAGAAGCGGGGCATCCGCAACCCGTTCGTCATGGTGCCGGTCGACCCACCGGCCGAGCAGACGACGGCCTCGCGCCTCCAAGCGTGGGCCGACGGGGAGACGCCGGTTCCCGTCACGACCGTGTACCTGGACCGCGTGATGCCACGGACGGACGTTTTCCAGACCGTGCTGGGGCTTCCATCCGCCTTCTACCAGAATGGGAATGCCGACGAGCAGGCCGAGCGGGAGGAGCAAACCCTCCAGGACAATCTGGCGACGGAGATGGTGGATGAGATTATCTCGAGCCACGAGGACGCATGTGGCCACACTGAGCACGTCCTGTTGCTTCTTCACCTGGGGGCCCTGTATCCCTTTGCCCGCTCGTCGGAACTGCTCGACGAAATGGACCGGCGCCGGGTCCAGGCGACCGTAGGGATTCCATTTCCGGGCGAGATCATCGGAGGCAAACTGAGCTTCTTCGGGGAACGTGCGCAGCACTACTACCCCGCCCATCGGATTGACGATCGCATTACGATGGATCACCTGCAATAACTCGCGGGCGGCTCCGCGCCGCCACTTCTCACACCAGTTTTTCGCAGAATGGGAGACGCGCCACGCCTCGACACATTGTTTCACCGGGATCCCACCCGCGACCTGGAAGAGGTGCAGAAGGTGGGCGCCACGGAGCAGGCCGAGCGCGACGTGGAGGAGTTCTGTGAGACGGCAAGTGCCCGGCGCGTGCTGGACCGGCTGAGTGAGATCGTCACGAAGCATCCCGCCGGCCGGGATCCGCGATTTCTGTACCTGCACGCCACGTTCGGGTCGGGAAAGACACACCTGCTCAAGCTCATTAGCTACGCCACCGGGCAGACGAGCGCCCCGGCGTCGGTCGTAAGCGACCTGAGTACCCGGTTCGAGGGCTTCCAGCACCTCCGCACGGCCATCGAGGAGGCGACGACGGACCGGTTCGTGCCGGTGTTTTTGAACCTGCTGGATCGCGACGCGTCGGCGGAGCCGCCCATCCCGGTCCTCATCTACGAGGCCATCGGCGATCGGCTGGGATACCCGACGGACCCGCTATGGCTGCTGGAGTTTCTGCTTCGGCTCGAAGAGACGGCGCCCGAGACGGACCTCTGGTCCCAATTGCAGAACAAGCAGGTGGAGGGCCGAGAGCTCCTGGACGATCGAGGACGCATCCGGACCTGGCTGTACGAGGCCGTCCCGCCGGTGCTCGCCGAAGCGGGCGCGCCCTGCTCGCAGGACGACGTGAAGACGTGGATCGAGACCGCCGAGGACACGGTCGCAGACGACGCGTTCGGGGCCGAAGACCTGCGAGATCGCGTCGAGCAGGTTCAAGCGCTGCTGTCGCGGCGGCACGACGCGCCGACGGAACTCCTCATTGGGCTCGACGAAATTGCCCTCTTCATCGGCGATGAGCGGAGCCGGTACGAGGAGCTCCAGCGCACCATGCGGGCGCTCATCGACGGGCCCAACCCCGTCGTGCTGGGCACGGGGCAGTGGGGCCTCAAGACGGTGCACGGCGACTTTGTCGGGGATCCCGATCCCGACGCGTGGTACAGCCAGGAGGTTCAGCTGAAAGGGGCCGACACGGAAGTCATCGTGCGACGGCGATGGCTCCAGAAGAAGAGCCAGATGAAAGACGAGGTGCAGGACGCCCTCGCTTCGATGCCGGATCCGCCGGACACGCTAACGAACGGCACGGCCTCCACGGAGGACGCGATTGCCGCGTACCCGCTCCGGCCCGGCGACCTGCACTGGATTCGGGAGGCGATGCAGTCGCTCCTCACCGGCGGGCGGGGCGCGGCGACCGAGCACATCCAGGGGCGGGCGCTACTGGTGCTGGTGCGGGCGCTGTTCGTCCGCCGCGGCTGGGCCGAGAAGCGGCTGGGCGCGGTCGTTCCGTGGCCCGATCTCTTTGCGGTGCTCCAGAGCGAGACGAATCTCGTGCCCACCTGGGCCGAGGAGCTCTTGAGCCGCCTGGAGGCGAGCGCGCAGGACGTGGAGGCGCCGGTGGAGGCGGTGGCCCAAACGGTCTTTCTCCTAAACCAGGCGACGGTCCCGGCCACGAAAGCGGCGATCACCTACCTTCTGCTCCGCCGTGTGGACGACTCCCCAGAGGAACGGCAGGCGGCCGTCGGGGAGGCCCTCGGCTGGCTCGACGACAACAACTACGTGTTTGAGGAGTCCGACGACGAGCCGGTCTCGTATCGCCTGCTCACCGAGCAGGAGGTCTCTGTGGCCGAGAAGGTGGAGGAGCGGGCCGACACGATCTCGTATCCGACGCTCCGTTCTACGATTAAGGAGTGGATGCGGGAGTCCGGCTCGCTTCTGGCCGCCCAAGGCAACCGACAGGAGGTGGACGTTGGCGAGGAGCGGGGCGTGCCCCTCACCATTTACTATTCGATCCTGGAGTCCATTCCGGACCCCTCCGATCAGGCTAACACGGTGGCCCTGCGCGTCCTGGTGGAGGCGGCGGACGGGGACTCGCAGGTTGACGCGTGGAGGGAGAAAAATGAAAAAAGCCCGTCGCTGGAGGATGGGCTGATTGCGCTCCAGCTGCCCCCGAATTTCGAGCGGCGGCTGCGCCGAAACGTGGCGACGGATCGCGTTCTGGAGAACGAGACGCGGCACTTCCCCGAGCTCAAGTCCGATCATCTCCGGGAACAGCGGGCGCTCCGGGAGGCGCTGCGCACCGCGCTCGACGACGCCCGGGTGGTGGACGCGCAGTCGGACAAACACTACGGCACGTACGCCGATGGGCTCAAGCCGTTTGTGGCGCAGGAAGTCGTGCCGCGGAAGTTTCCGGAGCGGCGATCCCTCACCCGTCCGCTCCAGCCGATCGACGACGGGCCGATCCTCGCCCGATTCTTCCGGGGAGACGACGAGTGGCCCCTGAGCGACGCCGATGCGCGGACGCTTGGGGTGGACACGACATCCCATGAGTTCGGCGGGGACGGCTGGAAGACGGAGTTCTGGTCGGTCGCCCAGGACCGCTCCTCCGGCGGGCTGCTGGACGGGGATCAGGTCCTCGCGATGATTGAGCAGCGGGGCGGGGCATTCCTGGGAACGTCGGTGGAGGCGCTCCAGGCGTTGCTTCTGGCCCTTGCCACGAGCGAGACCATCCAGCTGCGGCGCGACGGCGGGCTCGTCCGAGACCCTGCGGAGATGGGCCGGGCCCTCCGCACGAAAACCCAAATTCGGGACCTCACGATTCGCCTGGAGCCGCCGCCCGACCGGGACGCCGCCCGTCGCCTCCGCACGGTGCACGACCTCCTCACCGACCGCGACACAACGCCCGATGACACGGCGGCCATTGCCGACGAGATTGTGGAGTGGGCGCAGGCCCACGCCGGCGAGGTACAGAGCGTCCAGCAGTTCGTCGAGCAGGCGTTTGAGAACGTCGCCATCCAGACGCTGACGGAGCTCCTGAAGCAGGCGGCCGCCGACCCGTCCAGTGTGGACGCGGCGGCCTTCTCGGAGGAAAATATCAAGACCGAAGCGGACTCCTTTCGTCGGGCCTACCGGTTCCGATTGGGGGATCAGACCGATCTCTGGGAGCAGTTCGTCGAGGAACGGGACGACCTCACCGCGAACGCGCCGATGGAGAAGGTCACCCGCAAACTGGAAAGCGCGACCAAAGAGACGATCCCTGATCCAGGCACGATCCGCTCTCTTCTACAGGACGTGCAGGCGTACCGAGAGCGACAGAAAAAGAAAGCGAAAGACAGCGGGGAGGACGAGGACTTCGAGACCGACGAAGATGAGATCCCCGAAACGGACTGGGAGGACTTTACCAAGAAGTTCGGCTCAGACGACACGGAAGAAACGAAGGAACGCCTCGAAACCCTCATCGACCGCCTAAACGAAGAAGCCGAAGGCCGAATCGTCCTCATCCGAAATGACCCAACGTAGAATTACGATCGACGGACCTTCGGAAAATAGCTGCAGGATGTTGGAGCGGCATCGCTGCGATGCCATCCCTGTGGTGTTGAACCGTATCGGCCTTGAAAAGTCAGGCGCCCGGACGGCGG
>CAZTDC010000132.1:0-7989 GCA_964612165.1 uncultured Salinivenus sp. | reverse complement strand
ATCGTTCTTTCACACACGCCGCAGGTTCTTGCTCGGCCTGGTTTCGCCAGCCGAACAAGATGAAAAGGGAACGCCAGTGCATCGAATGTGGATCTGGAAATTTGGAATGTAGGTTGACCGATTAACACCGAGGCATCTCATTCCGCATTCCACACTCCCAAGTCTCCATTCGAGAGTCTGGGGCTGTCCCCGCAACTGTGAGTCGGACGAACCGCACGCGCCTGTACGCGACGCTCCACTGTTCCGGGTGAATGGCCGTGGTCACGGCCGCTTACCGGACTGGGAAGGAGAGTCGCCGAATGCGTGCGTCCCTGGAGCAAATCACCAGGTCGCCCGATGAGCCAGGAGACCTGCCTGCGTGCGTGACGAGCCCCGACCGCTGTCGGGGCTCTCACCGCCAACAACCTCCGGGACTTGAGGCTTGTGGCGTGCGTGCCCTTGGATGGCCCTTCGTGGCCCGATCCGTCCCTTTTGTAGCGGATCGGTCCCTTTCCTGTCGTCTCCTGGCGCAGCCGCCCGAGCCTCGATACTGAGGTGAGGGCTTTTCGTATGGCTGCGCTTCGTTCCATTCTTCTTGTCGCTGGGGTGCTGGTGCCCGTCGTGGCGCCGGCCCAACCGGTTCCCGTGGCCGATTCGTCCGCTACGCGGGCCGCCCGCCCCGATACGCTGCGCGACCGGGCACTGGCATCGGACACGTTGATGCAGGTGACGCTGCCGGAGCTTCGGGTGGTCGGGCAGGCGGGCGAGTCTCCGCTCTCGACGCCCACTCCCGTCACGACCGTTGCACCCCGCACTCCCACCGCGCACAGCGGCCAGTCGGTGGCCGACCTGTTGGCCGCCCGTACCAACCTGTTTGTGAAGCAGTACGGCACGGGGGGGCTGGCCACGGCCTCCATGCGCGGCCTCGGCAGCAGCCAGACGCTCGTGCTGGTGGACGGGCAGCGCGTGGCCGATCCCCAAACCGGACAGGCCGATTTGTCGCTCCTGCCATCGCTTCTGATTGAGTCGGCGCGGGTGCGGCACGGCAGTCACGGGGCGCGTCACGGCTCCGGCACCCTCGGGGGCGTGGTGCAGCTCCAAACGCGTCGTCCCTCGTCTCCACTGCGGGTGGAAACGACGGCCGGGATGGGGGCCTACGGATGGCAGACGGCCGGGGGCGTCGTGTCGAGTGATGGGGAGCGCTGGAGCGGGCTTCTCGCGGCGGAGGGGACCCGGAGTGAGGGCAACTTTCCGTACGAGAACACGTCGCTCGTGCCCGCCCAAACCCAGCGTCGCACCAACGCGGGGCGTCGGCACACGACCGTGTTCGCCAGGGGCACGCACCAAGGCCCTACCGGCACGTCGTCCGCCACACTGTGGTGGACCGAGGTCGGCCGCGACCTGCCGGGCACGGCCAACGCCTCGGCCAGCGACGCCACGCAGCACGACGCGCAGTGGCGTCTCTCGGGACAGTATCGCCGCCCGCTGCCTACGGGGCAGCTCCAGTTCGCCGTTCGGGGCCAGCGCGCGTCCCGTCGCTTCTACGATCCGGCCTCCGATCCCCGCTTCGCGCTGTCCGACACGGCGCACGCCTACCGGGCCAGCGCCGAGGCCATCGCAACCGTCTCACCGGCGTCGCAGCTCCTTCTCACCGCTGGGGCCACCGGCGGGTACGACCGTGCGTCGGTGCAGGGGGGAGTGCACCGGTGGCGGCTCGGGGCGTTCGTCGACGCGACGTGGACACGTGGCGGCCTGACGCTTCATCCCGCCCTCCGCCTCGACGCCGACCGTCCGTCGGGGGCAGGCCGGTCCATCACGGTCCTCAGCCCGCAGCTGGGGGCGGTGTGGCAGCCGGGGCCGTCCTGGTTTCGGCTCAAGGGCCAGGTGGGGCGCGCCTACCGGGCGCCGACGTTCAACGAACGCTTCTACGAGCCGGGCGGCAACCCCTCGCTGCGGGCCGAGTCGGGATGGAGTGCCGAGGGGGGGACTGCCGTTGAATTCGGCACAGACGCGCGCTCGCTGCAGTCCGAGGTCACCGCGTTTGCCACGCGGCTCCGCGACCAGATCGTCTGGCAGCCCAGCTTCGTGGGGCCGGGCCTGCAGGTGTGGCGGCCCTCGAACCTCGCGCAGGTGTTCACGCGGGGCCTCGAGTGGACGACGGCCGGGCAGTGGCGGATAGGGGGGGAGGCAGCGCTGGACGGGCGTCTGACGTTTACGCACGTAGCCGCCACCGACCAGAGCCGGGTCCACGCCCGCTCCTACGGAAAACAGCTCCCCTACACCCCCCGCCAGCAGCTGAAGACCCGCGTCGGTGGGACCTGGCACGGTGTGCGCCTCGACTTCTCGACTCGCTTCGTGGGGTCGCGCTACGTCACCGCCGACGAAACGCAGGCCCTCTCCCCGTACCAGGTCGTCGATCTGGGCATCCAGGTCCAGCGGAGCATTGGACCGGCCTCCGTCACGGTGCACCTGGACGTGAAGAACCTCCTCGACGAAGACTACAGCGTCGTTCGACTTTACCCCATGCCCCCGCGTCACGTGCGGGCTCGACTTACCGTTACTTTCCCGTAGTTTCTTTCCACAACCGACGATTTTATGCTACGCTCTCTCGTTTCCTCCTCGCTTTCTCTTTCTCTGCTGATGGGGCTGCTCCTGCTTGGCGGGTGCGACCTGCTCGGCGGCGACGATGCGTCCTCCACAACCCTTGAAACGACAGGTGTCTTCGTGGCAAACGGCGGAAACTTCAGCGCTCAGAACGGGACGATCACCGTCTACGATCCACAAGACGAGCAGGCGACCACCCCGCCGGAGCTTCAGTTGAATGCGTTCGTGCACAGCATCGCGCTGCGCGGGGACCGGCTCTACGCCCAGCTCAACACCGGGTTTGCCGCCGGACGTGTCAATGTCATCGACGCGAGTTCCTACGCGACAACCGTCCAGTCCGACAGCCTCGGGGCCACTCGCTACACAGCTTTTCCCGGCGACGACACGACCCGAGCGTACGTGAGCACGCTGGGCGGCACCGTCCAACGTTTTGATCCGCAAACGGGAAACGTTGCCGGCGCGGAAGCATCCGTTGGCGCCTCGGCTTCCGACCTCGTGGCGACGGACAGTAAGGTGTTTACAACCGTCCCCGACGCGAGCCTCGCTCCCACCGACACGGTCGTCAACAATGGATCGACACTGGCGGTCTTCGATCAGGGCAATCCGTCGAGCGTTCGGACCATCGACCTCGGCTGCGACGGCCCGAGCGCCGTGGCGTTGGACGATGAAAACGAACTCGCCGTCGTGTGCACCGGTCGAACCGTGTTCAACGGCGACTTCACCGAGGTGCTCGAGCGCACGAACGGGGCGGTCGTCTTCGTGGACCCGGGGTCGGAGTCGGTGATCGATCGCCTCTCGGTCGACCGGCAGTTTGGCTCCATCAACGGCACGCAGATCGCACACTACGACGCGGCCAGTGAACTGCTGCATGCCGTCAGCAGTCGGAATGGAACCATCACCCGGGTGGACACCGACGCGAATGCGCGGATGGAGTCCATCTCGGTTCCGTCGGACACCTCGCTCACCGGCATTGCTGCCGCCGCGTACGACGGCACCACGCAGCGCCTGTACGTGGCTCGTGCCGACGTACAAAATCCGTTCGAGTCGGCCGGGACCGTCGTGGTGCTCGGGTCTGATCGGAGCGAAGTGGACCAGTTTACGGTTGGGCCGGCGCCGTCCCACATCGCGATTCGCCGTCAATCTCGGTAGAACGGCGCTGCCGCACGCAGGCGAGCAGGGGACCCTCCCCGGTCCCTCGCCCGTGCTGTTTGTGCCTTTGGTCCAATCCACTGTCGACCGATGGACATCGACCGCTGCTACTGTTACCAGCAGACCTTCGAGGACCTGAAGGCCATCGCCGAAGACACCGGTGCTGAGTCTATAGAAGACCTACAGGCCCACGTGACGTTCGGCGAGAACTGCCAGCTGTGCCATCCCTACGTGCGCCGCATGCTGGAGACGGGAGAGACGGTCTTCCACGAGGTCCTCGAAGCGGACGATGCTGCCAGCGGCTCGACGGACGGCTCGTAGCGCCCCGATTCCTCCATGGAGGCTGCCCACGCTCCCTTGATCAGTAGGCGTATTCGAAGAGAAGGTTGAGCTGGAGAGATTGCTGATTGTTGAGGGCGCGGAGCATGAGGGTGTCCGAGAGCTGATACTCCAGCGTGAGGTCGGGCAGGTACTGCGTCGTTCGGGAGGTAAGCGGGCTCGAAGTCGTCACCGGCTGCTGAATGGAGACGAAAAGGCGGGGGGTAAAGTAGCGACCGACCGTGAGAAACGAGGTCCCCGACGTGCTGATCTGAACGCGCACCACGTCGAGCCCCAGTTCGCTGGCGGCGAGATTTTCGACGAAATTGCTGGCCTGCCCGAGCGCCATCTGGGTGGCGAAATTCCCTCGTCCCTCTCCCCCGCTTCGCAGCTCGTCGGCGGGCCGGCCCGTGGCGAGGTACGACAAGATGTTTCGGGTGTCCATCGGGGGGGTCGATGAGAGGGTGGGAGACAGGTTCTCGGGGCGTCCCTCCAGCCCGAGGGTGATGGTCACTTCGCTTCCCTGAGCGCCCTGGGCGCGCTGCTCGTACACCGCCTCAAGAGTGAGGTAGGGGGTGTATGGGTCGCCGTTGAAGGTGAGGGTGCCCTCCGTGATTTGGAACTCCTGTCCGAACTGGCGGAGGGTGCTGCGCTCCGTCACGACCTCAATGGAGCCGAAGACCGTGGGCTCTTCATCGTGATCCTTGCTCAGGTCGAGATTCCCGGTAAACTGGACGTCCATCTCCGGGTTGCTCTGCGACCGAAGCCACGTGTTGCGTTGGATGCGGACCTCCAGGTCCATTTTGAGGGCCTCATAGGCGTCGAAGGTCGTCGTGTCGGCCTCCGTCAGGCGAAGCCCAAATCGATTTTCGAGCGTGAGCCGGTCGGTTTCAGACAGGGCAACCGCCGACGCCCCGGACGCGCTTTCAGCGAGGGCCTCATTGTAGTAGATGTCGGCACTCCGAACCTGGACGGTGCCGTCGAGGACCGGGCGCTGAGCCGTGCCTTGCAGAGACATCGCCCCGTCGATGATAGCATCCCGGTAGGCTCGGGTGTCGATGGCGAGAAAATTGGACGCCTTCAGGTTGAAGTCGTACTCGCCCACCGTGAGCTGCGGGAAGTTGATGGCGCCTTCGGCGCGGAGCCGTCCGTCGTTGCTGGATTTGATGATGGCCTTCTCCACAACAACGCGATTCTCCGTGAAGCGCAGCGTGCCGGTGCCGCCGTGATACGTCGTGTTGAGGCCCATGAGCGTTGCTCCGCCGCCAGAGAGGGACGCCGTGCCTGCAAGCTTCGGCGCGTCGACCGTGCCCCGCACTTCCACGTCGGCAGCGAGGGCGCCCCGCACGTTCCTTACCGTAGCCGGGTCGAGAAACGGATCGATCCAGTTCAGGGGGAACTCCTCCGTTTCTACGTCGATGCGCACGGGCTGGCTGGCCACGTCGGAGGGGGCGGGAGCCTGCAGTCGGAGATCGGTGGGAACGGTGCCCACCGCTGTCAGCGTGCGCCCGTCGACGTGGGTGAGATCGGCGTTCAGGTCCAGCGAGAGGTCCTCGTACTGGGCGTCGAGGCGGAGGGTGCCTACCGCCCGGTTCTCCGTGCGGAGATCGAGGGCCATGCGACTATCGAGCACGGGCGCCGAGGCCGGTCCCGTCAGGTCCAGCGACCCGGTCAGGGTGCCGTTTACGCCCGGAAAGCCGAGAAGCGGAGAGATGGTCCCGAGGTGCAGCTTCTCGATGGTGAGGGCGAGGCTCTGGGAGCCGGCAAAACTCACAGCTCCGTTCGCCTCGATCTTCTGCTCGCCGCTGCGGAGCAGAAGGTCCTGCACGCGGTAGGAGTCGTTGATGGTAAGGGTAGCGGTTTCCGCCAGCGACCACTTGTCGTTTTGGAGGCGGAGGTTAAGCTGTGTGAGGGTGATGTCCGTCTGCTCGTCCCCGGGGGCCACCGTGGCTTTCATGTTGGCGGCGTGGTTGGAGGTGAGGCGGACCTGCGTCGACAGGTCGACGGTCGACCCGTCGGAGGTGGCGCGAAGGGTGGTCTGATCGGCCGAGAAGCTGGGCACCGACAGATATCCGAGGGTTCCGGCAAGCTCAAATTGCTGAACCCATTGATCCTGTCCGCGCACCCCGTTGAAGTTGAGCTCCGCGTCCGTCAGGCGCACGTCGTCGTAGGCCAGCCCCGTCAGCTCAACGGATCCGTCGAATCGTTGGGCAGCGAGCGACGAGCCGTAGACGTTTGCTTCGATGACGCCACTCCGAAGCTGGAAGGTGTCGGCCCCGATCAGCCGTCCGAGCGGTTGGGCGTCCGTGACGGTTGTCCGGAGAGAAAATTCGGAGGCGGCTGACGTGTCGGTCAGGGCAAGTGTCCCGCTGCCCTGGCTTTCGAAGGCGTTGGATCGAACGTGCAACGTATCGAGGGCAAGCTGTCCCCGACGCAGCGCCCCCGCCACGTCGACGGTGTTGAGGGTAAATCGGTCGACCTGCACGTCTCGGGCCGCAAGCTGGGTGGTTGCCGACAAGGTGGCTGGGTCCGAGCCTCGGCCGTCGAGGGACCACTGCAGGGAGTCGATGCGGGCGGTGAGGGAATCGAGACCCGCGAGGGCAGCGGCATTGAGCGAGCGGACGGTGGCCTGCAGGTCGTACGCGGGGACGGTGGCGAGGCTGTCGGCCCCTCCGTTGAGCTGCACGGAGCCGCCGGCAACGGCAAACTGGCCGTCGACCGTGGCGCGCCCCCGCTCCGCCGTCACCGCGAGCCGGCCCTCCGAGAGCGCCGCGTCGTTGATGCTCGACTCGGCGAACGAGAGGTCGCCGTCCACGACGAGCGTCGAGGCTGTAGCGCCGCGCCCGTTGAGGGAGAAGGTGCCAGACAGGGTCGTGGCGAGCCCGGAGAGGCCGCCGAGGGTACCCACGTCGAGCTCCTCGAACCTGCCCTCCGTTACTTGAAAGCTGGGCGTGTCGTCGAACGGACGGGCCCCGGCGGCCAACTGGAACCCACCCTCGGGCGTGTCGAGGGAGAGCTCCGTGTTGAGCTGGGCGTCCTGGAGGCGCAGGGTGAGGGCGGCATCGTTGATGCGCTGCTGATTTACGCGGGAGGTGTCGAGCGTAAGCCCTGCGCCGACCGTCATCGTAGCGGGATCCATTCCCTGCACCGTGCCCCGCATCGTGCCGTGGAGGCGGCTCGACTGGGTCGTGTCCGGCAGGAAGGCCCCGAAGTCGACGTTCTGGAACCGGCCGCGCGTGAGTTCGAACGTGGGGCGTGAGGCAAAGGGGCGTCCCGAGGCGGCGAGAGTCCAGGTGCCACCGTTGAGGATGGCGTCGGTCGACGTTTGGAGGCGGCCCTGTTCGAGACGGGCGGTGGTCGAGAGCGACGACAGCTGATACGGGCCGTAGAACGAATCGCGCAGGGTGAGTTTGGCGTCGAGGCGCATTGTCTCTGGGGTGAAGCCCTGCCCCTCCACGCGCGCGGCGCCCGTAACGCGGTTCGCTGTGGTATCGCCCGTGAGCGCCGCTGCGTTAAAGCGGTCGAGGCGAGCGGTCTCCAGTGCGAACCGTTCCGAGCCGTCCAGAAGGGCAAATCCGGACGCGTCCACGGCCCCGACCGGCAGGGTGAGGCCGCCGGTAAACTGGGCCCGCTCGGGCTGCAGGGCGAGCGACAGCTGCCCGTCGACAATGCGCTGGGTGCCTACGCGAGAGGAATCGATCGCCATCCTCAGGTCGATCGTCTGGCTGGCCGTGCCGAGCCCCTGCGCCCGAATGTCCGTGGTGGCTGCGAGATTGGTTTCGACGCCGGCGTCCGGCGCAAACGCGGCCAGATCGAGATTTTGAAGGCGGGTGGTGACGTTGACCGAGGGGGCGTCCACCAGGGGGCGGGCGGTGCCGGTTGTTCGGAGACGCGCCTCGTTGAGCGTGCCCCGCAGATCAAGCGACGCTGTTCCGTCCC
>CAZTDC010000131.1:0-8066 GCA_964612165.1 uncultured Salinivenus sp. | reverse complement strand
GGCGGGACTGCAGGTTGCCGGTCGGCTCGTCGGCCAGGATCACGCGCGGCTCGATGATGAGGGCCCGGGCCACGCCCACCAGTTGCTGCTGGCCGCCGGAGAGCTGGTTGGGAAAGAGGTCCTGCTTGGCCACCAGGCTGAAGCGGTCGAGCATATCAGCCACCTTGCTCTTGCGCTCCGAGCCGGAGAGGCCCTTGTAGATGAGGGGCGTCTCCAGGTTTTCGTACACCGTGAGGTCGTCGATCAGGTGGTAGTTCTGGAAGACGAATCCGATCTGGGAGCGGTGGATCTCGGTGCGGCGGTCTTCGCTCATCTCGTGGGTCGGTTCGCCCGCAAAGTGGTACTCCCCGTCGGACGGCGCGTCGAGCAGGCCCATGATGTGGAGCAGGGTCGTCTTGCCAGCGCCGGACGGGCCCTGGATGGTCAGGAACTCGCCTTCCTCCACGTCGAGGTCGATGCGGCGGAGGACGAAGGTGCGCGAGAAGCCGTTGCGGTAGGACTTGGTGATGTTGCGGAGCGTAATCATGGGAACGCGCAGTGGTCGGATTAGAGGGGAACGACGGTGTTGCTTTTCTGCAGCGGTGGCCCGTGGGTCTCGGGGGAGGCGCCCTCGTCGCGACGGAGCCATTCAGTCACAATCGTCGGCAGGGGGGCAGCGGCTCGCCACGAGGACGGTCCTCGCCCGACGGCGAGCACCACCTGCTCGGCCCGAACGGTGAGCCGCGCCCAGTCGGCCTTGACCGCCACGCGGACCTCCGAGTCCGTGGTCGGCGCGTCCAGTCCAACAGTGACTCCACCGGTCACGGCCCCGAGGATCCAGGCCGCAAATAGGACTAGATGAAGGAGGCGCTTCATGACAGGAGTCGAGGGCGAGAGGAACTGCGAGGTACTGCATTGTGGGCTCATTGTATAGATCAACGCCCGTGCCACGCTTTCCTCCCGCCCTCAGCGCCCGTAGAAGGCAGGTGCGACCCCTCACTACCGCCTGAAGTGTGCGCATTCGCACAATCGCTGCGCGCCAGCGCACAATGACGGTGCAGCTATGAGCACGAAACGGGTCCATTCTCGCCATTCCCGAAGTCGTGTCGGTCCGAGGGGCCGAGATGCAGCGGTGGCACCGCTGAGCCACTGCCAAAATCAGCGACGGCGAACGAATCGGGCAGTGGCTCGCCTGCACAGGCGGAACGGACACATTTTGCCCGCCGAAGAACTGAGGCGAAGCGAACAAGGCACGTCGTGCTTGTTGTTTCGGGGATCACGACCGGCCCGTTGGCTAAAAATTGAGCGAACAAAGAGCCCATCGAGCGGTCTGGCGGGGACGGGCCCTCGTTTTGCTACCGGAGAGGCGAACACGTGGAGCGCCGAACGGTCTCAATATCGGTTTCGCCCATCGTTCTCTCATTTCTTTACCGCCGCCTATGTCGTTCGAGCCCACTCCGACAAAAGAAGCACCGCCGACGCCCTTCCCCACCGACGACCCGGTTCTGAACATGATTGGCGACACGCCCATGATCGATTATCCGGGCGCCGATCCGGGGCGTCTTCGCTGCAAGATGGAGTCGGAGAACCCGACGCGCTCGATGAAGGACCGAATTGCGATGGGCATTCTCACCGAGGCCCTCGAGGACGGCGAGTACGACACGGTCGTGGAGGCCAGCTCCGGAAATACGGCCGGGGCCGTGGCCCTCGTCGCCAACCGGCTGGGGGTCAAGTGCATCCTGACCTGTCCGGAAACGACCAGCCGGTCGAAGATCGGCTACATGAAGGCCTTCAACGCCGAGGTGCACAAATGTCCGGACGTCGACTCGGATCATCCCGAGCACTACCGGACCGTGGCCCAGCAGCTCGCCGAGGAGCACGACGCGTTCCTGGTGAACCAGTACCACAATCAGAACAACCCGACGGTGCACTACCAGTGGACGGGCCGGGAGATCTGGGCGCAGGCAGGGAGCGATGTCACCCACCTCGTTTCGGCCATGGGCACGGGCGGACTCCTCAGCGGCTCGGCGCGGCGGGTCAAGGAAGAGGCCGAAGCCGCCGGGCGCGATGTCACCGTGGTGGGTGTCGACGCGACCAAATCCAACATCTCCACTGCCTTCTACGACGAGGAGCCTGTGCCCTACGACACGACGGTCGAGGGCCTCGGCAAGGGCGGGGAGCTTCCCACCATGTGGTTCGACTACATCGACGAGATGCGCAACGTGCCCGACGAGCGCGCCTACGAACAGGCCCGGGAGGCCGCTCAGACGCACGGGCTTCTCATCGGACCCAGTGCCGGCGCCGCCCTCGCCGTCGCCCGCGACATTCACGACAACCAGCCAGATGCGCGGGTCGTAACCATCATCTGTGACGGCGGCGAGCAGTACTTCGACACGCTGTTCGGCGTGTAACGAGACCCCGACCGCCCACCGCGGCTCTCATGGCCATCGACGGGTCGCCCCTCCTTCCCGTTCGGCGAGCAGAATCAAGTTGGACGGGCGCGTGGCGTCTTCAATTGGGATGGAAAGAGTCGTAACGAAACAAACATGCCCGGGCAGGAGCGGGTGCAATCGGTGATGGCAGGGCTCGATCTCTGCTGCCGAGACGAAGTCGGATTCGGGTTCTCGCCTTTTCACGGACTCACTCCTCCTCTGCAAATGATTGCCTCAGTCTCACGTCTCCGTCGCTCTGCGGGTCTCTTTGCCCTTCTTCTAGCGGCTCTCGTGCTGATATGGCCGCAAAATGCATCGGGCCAGATCTGGCTCCAAACGGCCCGCGTCCTCACTCCCATCGAAGACGGTCCCCGCGCTTTTCTGGACTCCCTCGTGAACGTAATGGACAAGGAAGACGTGATGGTGAAGCGGTCCCCGGATGCCAAGGAGCCGGTGAAGATCTCGGAGCTTCGCAACACGCTGATCGACGAGGAAGGCATCGGACTCGAAAGCGCAAATTACGCCTTCATCGACTACCGGTTTACCATTGGCAACGGGGGCAACTTCGAACAAGAGGTCCGGCGCATCCACTTCGTCTTCCGGCCCGGTCCCCAGCAGAACGACGTGTCCGTTATGTACCTCAACGCACGAAAGCCGTGGGTCAAAAAGGTCATCCACCAGAAAGGAACGGCCCTTCAAACGAATGAGGCTGCCCTCATTCCCTTTTATCGCCACCTTGGCTTTGCCAACATTGCCCGGCAGGAAGAGAGCCAGGTCGTGGAAATCGGCGGCGAAACGGTGCGGACGGAATTCGACGAGCGGAAGGAAGCGCTCATTCGAAAAGTGGAAGAGCTGATGTACGAGACGTTTGTTTAGCCGATCGGCCCAAGTTGCCAAACAGAAACAGATCAGCGGCCCGCCGTTCCCACGTCGGAAGGGCGGGCCGTTTGCGTTTCTGACTGACCTGCACATTCTGATCTTTGTAACAGAACCGGGGGCGTGTCCGTGTTGAAGACTCACGTTTTGGCAATACGCCTCGCTCCCCATCTCATCAATTGATCCCCGTCATGTCCCGATTCCCCGCTTCGGTCTTCCTGCTCGGCCTCGCGGCGCTTATGGTCGTTGATACGGCCCCCGCGCAGGATCGCAGTCGCGAGGCGCGCGAGGTCGCCTCCTTCACGGCCGTCGCCTTTAGCATTCCCGGCACGCTCCACCTGCGTCAGGGGAGCCCTCGCTCCGTCGAGGTCGAAGGCACGACGGCCGCTCTCGATCACTTGCAAACGACGGTGGAAGACGGACAGCTCAAGGTCCGGGACGAATCGAACTTCTTCGAGAAAATGTTCGGCGACGACGTGAACGGGGAGATCGACGTGTACGTGACGGCGCCCACCCTCGAAGCGATCTCCCTCGCCGGCTCCGGCACTGTCGTGGGCGAGACGCCCATCGAAAACGCGTCGCTGTCGCTCAGCAATGCCGGATCAGGCACGATGGACCTGGAGGTGTCCACGTCCGACCTCCGCACCCGCATTGCCGGCTCGGGCACGCTTCGCCTGCGCGGAACGGCCGACGACGCACAGGTGCGCATCACGGGCTCGGGGATGGTGCACGCACTGTCCCTCACTACGAAGACGGCGGATGTCGAGGTGACCGGCTCCGGCGACACCCGCCTTCATGTGACTGACGCGCTGACGGTGAAAATCATGGGCTCGGGGGACGTGGCGTATCGGGGGTCGCCCTCCATCGACACAAACATCCTCGGCAGCGGGGAGGTGCGATCGGCAGACGAGTAATGCCCCTCCCCCGTCCCGCACACCCGGCGTCCAACTCGGGGACCTCTTCCAAGCGAATGCGCACGTGAGGAACAAGACCGGGGTCTCTGCCCCCGGGCTGGGAATCAGAACTTTGAGAAGTCAAGGATGCGGAAGATGTTGAAGCCGAGGCGGACGTTTCCGTCCAGGACATTGCCGTCGAGATCGGTCCCGCCCAGGTACTGGTCGGTGGTAAGGCCGAGGCCGTTGCTCATGACGATCTGGAAGACGTGCCCGGCCGTCGTGAGCTCCACCCCGGCGGCCCACGTGTTGTACTGATTTGAGCTGCCGACGATGGCGTCGGGCCGCGAGAGAATGGGCGTCCATTCGGCCACGAGAGCAACCTTCTCCTGCACCTTCCACCGCGCCCCAACCCCGAGGGTGACGAGGGGCGCCTCCCCACTCATCGTCTCGTCCGGGTTGAGGGTGAGCCCCGGCACCACCGCCAATCCAATCTGATCGGCCACCGTCCGGGTCACGCTTACCTGCGCCGTGTACTTGAGCGCCTCCGACCGCCACCGGCTCCTGCTGGGCAGGTCCAGGGTGATCCAGTTCACCGCGCCCTGCACGGAGAACCCCACCGGCCAGTTTGGGTTCGTCTCGTGCACGAGGCCGTATCGCGTCTCCAACTCCACGTTGTCCTTCACGTCGGAGCGGGCGAGCGTCGCAAGCAACCGATCGGTAAACGCGTAGCCCAGGCTCAGGTACATTGCGGCGCCGCTGTCGAGGCCATAGAACCCGGAGTAGCCCACGTTCACGGGGCGGTTGAAGCGGTGGCTAATGAGGAAGAGCCAGTTGCCGGCCTCCAGGGTCCGATCCGTGGGTAGATTGATCACCTTCCAGCCGCTAAAGGGCATCAGGTGCTCGGGAGACACGTCGGTGTCGGGGGTCGCCGGTGTCTCCGCCCCGACCGAATCGGCGGCCAATCCGGATCCGGTGCCCCTATTCTGAGGGGCAGCGGCGTCTTGGCCGAGGGCCGTCCAGGGGAGAACGAGACCGGCTACAACCAGAATCGCGAGCGGCCAGGAGGCGACATGCTGAACGCGTTCGAGCATCGACGGGGTGAAATGAGTTAAGCGGCGGGGAACGGGAACAGCAAAGGGACGCGGGTCAGTCGCCTTCGTCGGCGGTGACGCGCTGAGAGGAGGCGTCCACCTTCTCGAGAATGAGCCGCAGGTCTTGTCGAGCCTTCCAGGGGAGCGTGAACGTCTCTGTACCAACGGTGGCCGACACCGTTAGGGCGTCGGCAAGGCTTTCGAAGGCCGAGCGCGAGACGTACATCCGCACAATCTCTACAGTCGTGCCGTCGTCGAGCTGGCGGGTGGTTCCGATTGTGCGACGAGGACGCACAAGCTGACCATCGGCTCGCAGGACCGTTTGCGGGGCATCGTCGAGTCCGGTGGGCTGATCGGCAAAGCCGTAGAGCGCCACGGACCACTCCTTCGGCCCGTCCGACGGCATCTCGACGGCCGCCTGGAGGCCCACGCGGGTGCCCGCGTACGGACTGGCCGGAACGGTGCGAAGGTCAGCGCTCGCAATGCGGCGGGTGCCGGTGGCCTCATTTTGCGTCGTGTCGAGCCGCTTCAAGGCGGTCGGGCGATCGTGGATGGCGCCCGAGACGCGCGCGTCGATTCGAATGGTGTCGGCGATGGGCGCCACCCAGAGCAGCTCGGGCCGCTCGACCCCGAACCGATCCAGAGACACCGGAAACTGAGCGCGGGCGTGCACGCTATCGTCCGTGACGCGCACGTCGACTGTGGCGTCGACCGGATGGGTTTGCCCGTGGAAGGTGAGGTCGCCGGTGACCTGCCACCGCCCCGCGTGCCCGTCGCTGGCGCGTCCCCAACTCGTTTGCCGAATGTCCGTCGTCTGATACGTCACCATGGGGTAGCGGCTCGTCTCCGTGACCTCGCGCATGTTACGGTCGCGCCGGTCGGAGCCACTCTTGAAGCTCGCGACGGGGGCGCGGATGAGGGCGCGGCTGCTGTCAGGATGGTCGGGGTCAATGACGACGGTCCCGGACACGTCGCGGCTGGTGCCGGTCCAGTCGTGCATCGTGGCCGAGCCGGTGTAATCAATCACGCTGGCGGTGGTGTCGATGGACGCCGCTACCTGCTGGGCCCGGGCCTGCGGCGAGGCCGCAAGGCCCAGAAGTCCCACCAGAAAAAGCGCGATCCCGGCGGACGGCGGAAAGAGAACGAACGGCGGACGGAAAACAGATCGACGCATCATCGAAACAGTCGAGTTTGAAAAGACCGACTTCAGAGAAAACCGAGAGAGAAGCCGCTAGTAGCCTCCGTCGTCATCTCCATCGTCGCCCCCACTCCCGTCATCATTGCTGCTCGTCGAGCCGGTAATCTCCATCTTTCCGCCCATGTACACGTGCAGGTCACACTGGTAGTACAGCGAGTCCGGTGCGCCCGAGGGAGGCGAGAAGATGACCGAGCCCTCTGTTTTCTTCGCCGGATCGTCCCGAAATGCGTCGCCTCCTGCTCCCTGAGCCGTTTCGCCGATGTAGAAAGGATGGGAGCTACCATTCGGGCCGTTCGCCACACTGGGATCCAGCAGAAACTCATAGGTTTTTCCGCGCTCCAATGTAATTTCCTTCCCGATCTCACCGTCGATGGCGTAGGCCACGCCAATGCCGTTCTGCTCGCTGTAGGGGTAGCTGTCGTCGACGGGCTCGACGGTCACGGTGAAGGTCTTGGCAATGTCCGGGCCGTCGTCCGATTCGTCTTCAGCGTTGGAACCGCTGGAGTCGCAGGCGACCAGCCCCACGGTCATCGCCAGGGCAAGGACACAGAGAAGCGGGAACGAATGAACGAGCGAACACCGGGATGAAGACGGCGAGCAATGCGCAGGGGACATCGGTCGGTGGGTCGATTCGTGAAGGAGTGCTGAGCGTCACATCTCTCTTTTTCGCACTCATTCAGCACGCGAGGACCGGACAGTGACCACTCGTGTAAATGAAGAAAGGTTGAATCGAGCGTTGGGGTCTATCCTCTTCTGAAGCGGATCTGTCGTTTCGCCATTCCGCCCAGCCCGTCTTTGCGTCTTGCCGAAAGGACCGTCTCAGTACCGGAGTGTGAGAGTCCCTACCAGGCGGCGCCCGGGGAGGCGGCGCGTGGTGCGGGTGGTTTCATTTCCCGAAGAACGGAGGCCCCAGTCGAAGGGATTTCTGCGGTCGAGGACGTTGAGGAGATCGAGGCTCGCCTCCAGGGTCACCCCGCTCCACTGCACGGTGTAGTCGGTCCCGAGGTCGAACCGCGTGTGGGGCGCGAGGGTGTGTGCGCCCGGATTCTGAAAGGATTCGCTAAGGGGCGACCTCCAGGAGGCGGCCCCACCAAGATAGTCGTAGTACACCTTCCGGAAGCCCCAGCTCCGTCCCCGTTCGTGCTCGCCGCGCAGCCGCAGCCGCAGGGCATCGATCGGCGTCACCGTCACTGACATCGACCACTTGTGCGGCTGGGTCCAGGGCGCGGGCACCAAGCGGCCGCCGAAGCGAGACGGATACCGGCGGCGCGAGCGGTTCCAGTCGTAGCGGAGCGTGCTTTGCACCACGTCCCCACTGCGCGTCAGAGCCAGCCCTCCGCCAAGAGCATGCCCGCTCGTAGCCGCAATGGCCGCGGACGGGGTGACCGCCGCGGAGTCCCCCAGCGTCGGCTCGGCGTTGCGGCGGAGCACCGTGTAGTCGAGGGTGAGGAGACGTCCGTAGTGCTTGTAGAACGCTTCGCCCCGCACCGTCCAGCGGTCGTGGGGCTGGAAGCGCGCCTGGGCCGTGGCGTGGAGGGCCCGGGGGGGAGCATGCGTCGCGCCCGTCGGTAGCCAGAAGCGCATGGACGGCAGG
>CAZTDC010000130.1:0-8076 GCA_964612165.1 uncultured Salinivenus sp. | reverse complement strand
AGGCCGTAGCGGCGGTGGTAGTACTGGCACAGCAGCTCCCCGCTCCGCTTCGTCACCCCGTACATGGTCGCCGGATCGAGGATCGTCTGCTGGGGCGTGTTCTCACGCGGCGTGGCGGGGCCGAACACGGCGATGGAGCTGGGCCAGAACACCTGTAGGTCGTACTCGCGGGCCAGGTCGAGCACATGCTTGAGGCCGTTCATGTTCACGTCCCAGGCCCGGTCGGGGTGCTGCTCGCCCGTGGCCGAGAGCAGGCTGGCGAGGTGGTACACTGTGTCGATTTCGTAGCGGGTGATGACGTCGGCCAGGGCGTCCCGGTCGCGCACGTCGGTCACCTCGAAGGGGGCGTTCGGGGACTGCCCGTTCGGGGCCGGCGGCGGATTCAGGTCCAGCCGAACCACGTGGGAGGGCTTGTGCCGCTCGCGCAGCACCTCGACGAGTTCGCTACCGATCTGGCCATTGGCACCGGTGACCAGGATGCGGGGCATACGGCGTGGCATGCGGATGAAGCGTCCAGTGAGAATCGGATTGCTCAGGGTACAAATCCAAGGAGGGTCCAAGACTTTAGCTGCCGATACGACCGCCGAGCGACAGCCTTACCCTGACCAAACGGCTCCCTCCTGCAGATCTACCTCATAACTGTCCTCGTCCGGTTTTACCGGGACTGTGACTGCGTTCTCGGAATTTTGCAGTTTGATCGTGAAGGGGCGAGGAGTTTCCACGGACAGCTCCACAGGGGCCGAGACAGCCGGCCGGCTCTCGACCACAAGATTAACAGTGACGCCCCCAAAGTTGAGGTTTCTCACACCGACCTTTTCGTCGGTGAGTAGCATCCAGTCGATGCGGTCGTTCGGCACGTCCGGGCGGATGCCGATGTAGTGCTCGATGAGTTGAGCGATTGGGCCGTCGGCGGACCACCCCACAAAGTCCGGGGCTGCGGGCTCGCCCGGCGACGCCGCCTCCGGGGCGTAGTTTTCCCAGACCGTCCCTGTCTCCCGAAAGACCTGCACCATGTTGTCGAGGGGATTCGCGACGATGGAGCGGGCCAACTCGTGACGCCCGCTCACACTGAGGCCTTTCGTAATCATGTGGTTCGTGGGTGCCCACACTGAGCCGCGCCAGTAGTCCCCCTTCGGATCGTATTCGGGATGGTCGGCCGAGAGGGTGGGTACACGGTGCGGGCGGTTGAACGTGTCCTCGTCGTTGAGGTGCTGCACGAGGCCCTCAACGTGCTTCTCTTCAGCAATCCGGCCCCACATCGGCCAGAAGGAGGCGACCGTCTTTTCCTTTAGGAAAGATCCATCTTTGTCGAGATCCCAGTAGAACCGGTCCGCCTCGCTCCACATCTCGCGGTTTACGAGCGTTTTCAGCTCGGTATGGAGATCGCGAAACTCGCGTGCCACTGCCCTGTCGCCGATCACGTCGGCTATCTCCGCGAGGTAGTGGGCGGCCAAGGCCTCGTTGGCGTCGTAGTCGACCCAGCTGTACGGGGGGTAGAACTCATCGGCGACCGACCGCGGAGAGTTGTCCATTCCACTGCTCCACCCCGACCAGTAGTAGTGGCCGTTGTCGTGGCGGCGGTTCTCCTTCACCCACCGCGCGTAGTCGCGGAGCACCGGCACGACACGCTCAAGGCGCGAGGCGTCGCCTGTGGTCTTGTAGTACTCGTACTCAATCCAGGAAAACAGATTGTTACGGGTAAACCAGGGGGCGTCCTTCGGCTGGTCGTCGCTACCGTCCGACTCGTTGATGACGCCCGCGATGGCGCCGTCCTCGTGCTGCTTGCGGTAGAAGTTATCGAGGCTCTCCATGCCCGGCAGGGCCCCCTGCCCGTACTTCGCCCACGCGAGAGCAAAGCAGAGGTCCCACTGGAAGAGGCGGTCGTCGAAGGCCTCGTCGATGTACCAGCGCACGAAGCCATTCTCGGGCGTGCCATAGTGTGTCTGCTGGTACCCGATAATCCAGCACTTTTTGTACATCTCCTTCAGCCCGGGTCGCTCGGGAATTACCGGTTCGGGCACGGCCTCCAGCAGCTTCGCCTGTAGGGCCGGAAGATCGTCCGCCGCGGTCCGGGACGCGGCGTCAGCATCACGCGTGAAGACGTACGGACCCAGAGCGGCGAGGGACGCGGACCGCAGAAACTGGCGGCGGCCGATGGAAGAGGACTCGTCGTCGGACATGCAATCGTGCTGGGTTGGAAAAAGGAGCGCAGAACGGGATGTCTTCCCCTGGCGTGGGCCCCTGCTTGCCCTGTTGAGACCGGCGGACGATGGTCCCTCCGAAGAACTGGGGGGCTTCCGCCGAAAGTCGGCCACCCGGCGGGTGGTCCTTGTGTGGCAGGCGGAGCCGCTCGGTATAGATGAGCATATGTGGAGGGCACTCGCCGCTAGGCATCCGCCGCGCAGCGGAAGCTCAGGTTGCCCGTCGTGCTGTCCGGGGTATTGGCCGTGCGGGCGGCCACGCGGTAGCGGTTGCAGTACGAGTGATGGCAGAGGTAGGACCCGCCCCGCATCACCTTAGCATCCCCCTCGGCGGGCCCTGCCGGATTTTCTCGCGGGCCGTCGACGTGGAAATCGGGGCTGAACCAGTCGTAGCACCACTCCCAGGCGTTGCCGGCCACCTCGTAGAGGCCGTAGCCGTTGGACGGAAAGGACTTGGCGGGAGCCGTGCCGTAATACCCATCCGCCACGGTGTTGTGGTCGGGGAAAGAGCCCTGCCAGATGTTGCACATGTGCTTGCCGTCCGGGTGGAGTTCATCCCCCCAGGGGTACGTCTTCTGCTCCAGCCCCCCCCGGGCCGCATACTCCCACTCTGCCTCCGTGGGCAGCCGCAGGCCTGCCCACTCGCAGTACGCCTGAGCGTCGTTCCAGCTCACATGCACGACGGGGTGGTCCTGACGGTTGCCGACGTGCGACCCGCGCCCTTCCGGCCACTTCCACCGGGCGTCGTCGACCTTCACCCACCAGGGCGTCTGCTGCACGCGGGGCGCCCACTTGGCTGTCTTCTCGTCAACGAAATCCTGAAAGACGAACGACCACCCGTATCGCTCGGCGTCGGTCTCATAGCCGGTGTCCTCGACGAACGCCTCGAATTCGGCGTTGGTCACGTGGTGAATGTCGATGTAGAACGGGTCCACGTGCACCTCTCGCACCGGCCCTTCCCCGTCGGCAGCAAAGCCGTCGTCGGAGTCGGTCCCCATGAGAAAAGACCCACCCTCGAGGTACACCATGCCGTTGGTAGGTGGATCCGGGGCAGAAGTCGGGGGAGAAGCAGCCGCCCCCTCGCTTTGCGTCGCAGGGTCCGATTCGGGCCGTCGGGTGGCAGTACAGCAGGCGTCGTTGGACATGACGAGCCGAACGTTGAATGACTGGGGATGCTTTGGTGGCCCTACTGCCCGAACCGGCTTCGTGTTGTTCCTATCAACCCTTGTCCTGGTTGCACACCGGCACCGCCGATTGTTCCGGGTCGAATTCCGGGTTGGGCGTAGGCATCACGGCGTCGACGCGCTCGCGCCAGGCGGCGTGCAGAGCCTGTAGGCGCCGCACCCGCTCCGGCTGCTGGGCGGACAGGTCGTTGGATTCGCTGGCGTCCCGCTCCAGATCGTAGAGCTCGACTTCGTCGCAGCCGTAGTAGTCGATGAGCTTGTACCGGCCCTGCCGCACAGCCCCGACCGGTCGCTGGTCGCGCCATGAGTAGTGAGGGAAGTGCCAGAAAAGCGCCCGTCGTGGGGGCGGCACCCGGTCCCGCAACAGGGCCCGTAGGCTCCGCCCCTCCACGACCGTCGGCGTTAGGCCGTCGATCCTGTCGAGCACCGTCGCGGGGAGGTCATGACTGATGATGGGCGTGTCGACCGTTCCCGGCTCGACACCCGGCCCCGTGGCAATGAGAGGCACGCGCAGCCCGCCCTCATAGATAGTACCTTTTCGGGCACGGAGCGGCTTCGGTAGGCTCACGTCCGTCGGGCCGTTGTCGGAGGTAAAGAAGAGCATCGTGTTCGACCAGACACCCTCCTCACGTAAGGTCTCGACCACCCGACCGACCGCCTGGTCTACGGCCTCAACCATCGCCGCGTAGACCGCTCGGTCCTCCGCCCCCTCTGGTAGCCGCTCTCGGTACTTATCTTGGAGGTACGGTTTTGCCTCGTGGGGCCGGTGGACGGCGTAGTATGGGAGATACAGGAAGAACGGCTCCCCCGACTGCTTCCGGACGAAGGCCTGGGCGGCCTGAGCCAGCCGATCGGTGAGGTACGTGTCCCCTGGCGTGTCGTCGAGGTCCGGTACCCCATAGGGGGGGAACATGCTCTTCTGGTGCTGCTGGCCCGGCGAGACGCTCTTGTCGAATCCCCGGTTGGTAGGCAGGGCTTCACCGTCGCCTAGGTGCCACTTGCCAATGCTCGCCGAGGTGTACCCGACCTCCCCCAGCCGCGCGGCGAGGGTCGGGGGGGACGGAGGCAGTTGGTGCTGGCCCTCCGGCGGCGTTAGTTCGGCGTGGGGCACGTCCCGCCCCGGAATGTAGTCCGTAATGTTGAGTGCCGCGGGCGAATGGCCTGTGAGGAGAGCGGAGCGGGTGGGCGAGCAGTTCGGGGCCGCGGCGTACGCGTTGGTGAAGCGAGCGCCCTGTTGCGCCAGGCGGTCGAGGGTGGGCGTGTCGTGCAGGTCGTTGCCGTAGCAACCCAGATCGGTCCATCCGAGGTCATCGGCGAGAATAAAAACGACGTTCGGCCGGCGCTTGGGCCGCCATTCGGGAATCGTCCACGGCAGGAACGAGCCGAGACTGGCCGCCCCCATCGTCGAGAGGAAGCGTCGACGCCTCATACGCCTCGTGCCGTTAACTTCAGAATCGCGTACAGGGGTCATCAGGTGATTGTCGTCTTGCGGGTTTGGGTCCACTGAAAGGCATGGTACACCGGTACCCCTGCCAGCAAAATCCCAGTGCCAATGATTGCGTTTTTCGGCTCCATGGAGCCGATGGTGCTCACCACCACAAACAGGGAGACCAGGATGAAGAGGACTGGCAAGACCGGATACCCGACCATCCGGAAGGTCTCCGACTGATCCTCTCCGGGATTGTCCCGGTGCCGATATACGAACAGGGTCCCGACGATAAGGGCGAACAGAATCCAGTCCCCGAAGACCACGTAGTTCAGCAGTTGCGAGAAGGTGCCCGAAAGGGCGAGAACGATGGCCCATCCGGCCTGAAATAGAATCGACCAGGTGGGCGTGCGGTACTCAGGGTGCAGCCGTGCGAAGGGCTGGAAAAAGAGGTCGTCTTCCGAAAGGGCCTGCAAGACGCGAGGGGCCGCCATGATGATCAGGTTCAGAATGCCGAACACCGAAATCATCACCCCGACGCCGATGACGGTTCCCCCGACATTTCCCAGCAGGGCCTCCATTGCGTCGATGGCGGGGGCGTCGCTGGCGGCAAGCCCGTCTACCCCCAGCGCGTAGAGGTAGGCGTAGTTGGCCAAGAGGTACGACCCAACGACAATGCCCACCCCAATTAGCAGCGAAAGCGGCAGGTTGCGGTTGGGGGTCTTGATTTCGGCGGCGATGTGGTTCGCGTGTTGCCAGCCGCCGTGCGCGAACAGCACGGGCGTAAGGGCCGCCCCGAACGCCCCGATGATGCCCCAGGCGCTTTCAGTTGCCCATACAGACTCGGCGGCCACTTCCGGCGTAGTCAGCTCACCCGCTCCCAACCAGAGCCCCGTGCCCACCAGTCCCGCCAAGGCCCCGAGCTTGAGAACCGTGAGGACGTTCTGAGCAAGACTGCCGAATTGAATGCCAAAATAGTTGATGCCGGAGAGGAAGACGATGGCCGCAACCGCAATGGGAAGCGACCAACCGTCGCCAAGGGGCAGCAGGTTCACCGCGTAGTCGGCAAACGTAATGGCGAGGGCCGCGATGGCCCCAGTGGCAGTGATAAACGCGACTTTCCACCCGTACAGGAACCCGAAGAGCGGGTGGAAGGCCTCGCGCAGGTACACGTATCCACCGCCGGCCTCCGGGCGTCGGGCCCCAAGCTCTGCGAAGCAGAGAGCCCCGACGAGGGCGATGGCCCCCCCCACGGCCCAGGCCGCCATGACGAGTCCGGGCGTGTCCACCCGTTGCGCCACGACATCCGGCCCCCGAAAGATGCCCGATCCGATGATGCCCCCCGCCACGACCATCACGCCGTCGAACAGGCTGAGGCGTCGAACGTAGCCCTTTGATTCGTCGGTGTCGACGTTCGGCTTTCCTTCCTCGACGTCTGCCTCAGAAGCACTCATGCTGGAGTATGTCCTCGATAGGATAGACCGTGTATCCGTCCTCCCTGCCCCCTAACGCGTTGAATCAGTCAGCGTCCGAAGACTCGTCGTCGGAGACCTCCTGCACCTTGGGGACTTCGAGGTCTGCTCGGTCGTACAGGGCATGGAGGTGGTTGATGCCCCGCTGAACCGTCCGGCGGTCGCCCTCCAGCTCCGAGAGGCCGCGAAGAACCGAGGGAAGCTCTTCGTGGAACGTCGAGAGCTCTTGTTCCGCGGTCTCAGGGGCGAGTTCAACGCGGCGCCCCGTCTGGTAGAGATCGATCATCTCTTCTGGAGTCCAGTCGTCTTTCCAGAGCGAATTGAACACCTTCATGCTCCGCTGGAGCCGGTTGGTGTACCCCCGCATGCCACTGAGGCGAGGGTCGTCGATCGGGCCCGGAAAGGTGACCTCCACGGTGGTTGTGTCACGGACGGAAGAGGCTGGCAGCTGAATGACAGTCGTGAAGGAGGAACCGTCGTAGTGCCATCCCGCCGTCGTGTCGCTGTCGGTGCGGTCGAGGGACTGCGTGCCGTTGTAGGTGACCTCGGCGGGCGGCCAGGCGTGCGGCAGGCGTACGACGTAGCGCCGTTCCTCCTGCATGCCCGGAAAGGAGCCCTCAGTTGGCAGCACCTTGACGCGAAGGGACCGATCCCCGGTTCGCTCGTGCCGAACCGTCGTCCAGGCGTACTCGCCTTCTTTGTAGTCGAGGCTGTTTCCGGCATCCTGGTAGACGCGCGTCGTGTCGGAGCCGCCGGGGAACGCCGTGAGGATGAGGGGATCCAGCGGGGCCTCGTTCATGCGGAGGCGTTGTGTCTGCATAGGGATGACGGTCCCGGGCCGTACGTAGACTGGAACCTCGTCAAGCGGGAACGAACGGTTGATGACCTGTCCCCCCTCGAGTCGCCGACCCGTGAACCACTCGATCCACTTACCGCCGTCTGGCAGCCACACCTCCTGCGTTGCGAGGAGGCTGTCGGTCGCCATCGAGTCGGTTACCGGCTTCACGAGAAGGTCGTCTCCGAAGTAATACTCATTCTCAAACTCGTAGACCCGGTCGACTTCGGGGTGGCGGTAGTAGAGCGGCCGCGTCATCGACACCCCCGTATCGTAGGTGTGCCGGGCCATGGTGTAAATGTAAGGCGCCATCTGGTAGCGGAGATGGGCGGCATCCCGCATCGCCCGGCTGTAGGGGTAGTCGTATCCCCAGAAGCGGCGCTCCGCGTCCGGCTCCTTGGTCACGTGCGTGCGGACGATCGGGCTGAAGATGCCGAACTGTACCCAGCGGGTGTAGAGCTCCCCGGAGATCGGGCCCGGCGTGTGCCCGCCGATGTCGTGGCTCCAATACCCGTAGCCCACGTTGGAGGCGGTAGCGGTGAAGTAGGGTTGGAAGTCGAGGCTCTTCCAGTTCGCGTGATGATCCCCAGAGAAGCCGATCTGGTAGCGGTGATTTCCGAGCCCCCCCCACCGATGGAAGATGAGCGGGCGATCGGCCTGCTCTCGCTGCATCTCTGTGAAGAAGACGTAGTTGAGCCACCACGTCGGCGTCACACCCTCGATGTCCGTCGTGCTCCACTGCTGCCAGTCGAGCCACCAGAAGTCGACGCCCTGCTTCTCCATTGGGTCGGTGACGATGTCGAAGTAGTTGCGGGCAAACTCCTTGTCGACGATGTCGAACGGCACATACTCCTTGGTGGAGGGGTCGATGTCCATCGCCCGGGCCATCTCTTCGTACTGGGTCTCCCAGGGCTGGATGCCAGACGCGGGGTGCAGGTTCAGCGGCACCTTCAGGTCC
>CAZTDC010000129.1:0-8078 GCA_964612165.1 uncultured Salinivenus sp. | reverse complement strand
CCGTTCATTATACCACCAGATGACAACCAGGATTCACGGAAATTAAAAAGGGCCGGCTGCTCGGAACAGCCGGCCCTGAAAAGCCGAAATGGCCTGACTTTATGCTGCGAATGAACCGGAGTCTCTTATAACTCAGCTCCAGGGTCGATCACAGCATCACTGTATCGTGCATACGATGCCAGATTAAGGGGATTCGGCGACAGCCGAAACGGAGCCCGAGGCCGGTTCTCCACCCACCGTCGTCTCCACAGTCACGGTGTACTCACCGGTCTGAGACAGTTCAACAACGACAACCTCGCCTTGCCGCTTCGTTTCCCGAATATTTGCGACTCCGTCCACCGACCAACTGTAGTCCTTCTCAATGGTGAATGCCTTTACGATGTACTCGGCCGTCACGGTCGTATCGCTCGGCACTTCCACGCTGGAAGGCCCGCTAACGGTTAGGTTTTCGGCCACCTCATATTCAATGTTCTGGGAGCTCTGGTCGCAGGCGGTGAGGAAGACCCCCACCACACAGGCCAATAGCAGGCTATAGAGATAACGCGTGCTCATAATGTAATTGAGTTCAGTTGAAAGAAATCTGCAGGAGTCAGGTCAACAACGGTCGGTTACGGCTGGGGGGGCTTGTAGTCGGTGTCCCACCACAGCAGCGTGCCCTGAGTGTCCTCTGCTCCATTGCCACCAAGCAGGTCGTTGATGGCGGTGTCGAGCTCGTCTCCATTCAGGGTCGACTCGTCGGGCGGATAGGCCATGCGCACGGCAATCGACCGGCCAAACGCGTCCTGGCCCGGGTCTCCGGGCGGCACCTGCAGCACGCCCTGGAAGTCCAGCCGTCGCCATGTGGACCAGCCCTGAATGCCCTGCAGAAACTGGGCGAGCCACTTCTGCACGCCGAGATCCTGCTCGACGCTGAAGCCGCTCTCGCTCGGCATTGTGAGGCCGCTGATAAAGTTGTTGATCGTCGTCTCGTCACTGACGCCCCAGTAGTTCAGCGAGGCGGTAATGGCGTTCTGGTAGAGCTGATCCGGGGACTGGCTGATGGCCGATACACTCAGGTCGGATCGGATCGCTGCCTCCGCCTTGATGAAGGAGACTTCGTCGGGGAGCATCAGAATACCCGGGGAATCCGGCGACCGGACCCCTTCAGCGGGCCGCGAGAAGTTTTCGTTCGGATCCGTGAACAGGGCCTGCGCCTCTTCCTGCGGGAGTCCGTAGGGGAAGCCATTTGCCTGATGGCCATTATCCGGATTGCCATCCGCATCCGCAAAGTAGGAGGGACGCCGGGGATCCTGCGTATCGTTCATGATCGTGGTCATGGCCTGCGGCGCCGCCCAGTCGTCTCGCCCCGAGTTGTAGTTTCCGTAAAGCGGATTCTGGTACGGCGGCGAGGAGGTGAACGGAATCAGCGCGGGCTCAAGATCAACCCCCCCGCTAAAGCCACCGGCCTGGATGGCCTCGTTGAGGGCCGTTTCGGCCGTTCCAGTGGCCGCGTCGGACATCCGCATGGCCACGCGCATCTTCAAGGCGTTGGCAAACTTCTTCCACTGGGTCATGTCGCCGCCGTAGATGAGATCGCCCGACGCCAGCGTGGCCTCTCCCGTCTGAATGTTATTGCTGGCTTCCGTGAGCATCGTGAGCAGCTGGTTGTAAATCTGCTCCTGTCCCGTGTAGGCCGGCGAAAAAGTTCCTTCTTCCTGTCCTCCCGTAAGGGCCTCCGTAAAGGGAACCGGGCCATACTGATCAGTCAGGTACTGGAAAATGTAGGCCTGCATGATCTTGGCGATGGCAATCTGGTTCGCCGGCGGGCCAAAGCCGCTCGTTTGCACATCCTCATTGTTGTTTTGCCGAATGATCTCCTCCAGATCATTCATGATGAGGTAGGCCTGGTTGAAGTTGAAGTTATTGGACGACTGCCGGCTTCCAGGAAAGCCAAAGCGGTCCGCCGTCGTGTACTGGTTGGTGGTCAAGAACTGGGCGTACCGCATCCAGTACGCTCCTGCGTAGTCGCGCCAGTACAGGTCGCCGAAATCGAGCTGCGCATTCGTCAACAGCTCCCCAGGCTCTGCACTCGTGGGCTGGTTCGGGTTCTCATTCAATTCAGCCAGGTCACACCCCCCGAGGGCGAAGATCGCCGCCACGAGGCCGAAGGTGACGAGACTCTTTGTAAGACGTTTCATAGGTTGGAATAATCTCAATGATAGCGGTTCGAGCGTCCAGGCAGAGGCCTCTGCCTCTCGCACCGGCAGAGGCCCCTGTTCAGAGGAGAGCCGACACGTCTTAGAAGTTGGCGCGCAGCCGAATGCCGAGGGTCCGCTTCGGCGGCATCTGGCCAGCTTCAATGCCCTGCAGGTTGCCGGAGTCCCGCGTGACGGCCGTCGGGTCAAAGTTCGGCGTGTACTTGAGCAGCGTCGCCAAGTTGCGCCCAACGACCGACACGTTGAACTGTCTCAGCGGGGTGTCCGCGAGCCACTCCTGCGGCAGGCGGTAGCTGAGGGACGCCTCCCGGAGCTTGATGTAGCTGGCATCGTACAGGTGGGCTCGGTGATTTCCGAAGAGCCCCTGGTACATGGACTTCGCCGAGATCTCGGCGGAGTTTGCACCGCCCGGCACCACGCCAACTTCGCGCATGTTATTCTGGACGGTCTCCTGGAAGATGCCGCTGTAGAGACCGAACAGATTCGAGAGCGACCAGATCTTGCCGCCCTTCTGTCCGTCGGCCAGCACGCGGAGCGAGAAGTTGCTGTAGGACAGCGTGGTCGAGGCACTTCCCGTCCAGTCCGGCCGGTAACTGCCGAGCACCTTGTTGCCGGTGGCCCGGTACGTGAAGAAGGAGCCCGGGGTCACAATTCGCTCGCCGCTGTCGTTGGTCGCGAAGTCGGATCCCCAGAACGTTCCCAGCTCTTCCCCCTCGCGGGCCACGATTTCCGGACCGAAGGGGGGCGTGTTGTCACTGGCGACGGGCAGGTTCTCGATGCCCTTTGCCAGCGACTCCACCTTGTTCACGTTCCGAGACCAGTTCAGCCGCATGTCCCAGCTGAAGTCTTCCGTGCTGATAATGGGCGTAATGTCGAGCCCAAGCTCCACGCCCTTGTTGGAGATCGTACCCGCATTCAGCGAGCGTGCACTATACCCGCTGGCGCTGGACGTGGATACCTCCTGAATCAGATCAGTGGTCTCCTTCTGGTAGTAGGTAGCGTCCAGTCCAAGTCGATTCTGAAAGAACTGGAGCTGGGTCCCGACCTCGATCTCGGTCGTCAGCTCCCGCTGCAGCTCCGAGTTCGGGAGCACGTTGGTCAGGGACTTCAAAGCCTTCCCGTTATAGGGCGTGCCCGCCGGATAGGTGAAGCTGAGCTGGTACGGATCGGTGGTGCGACCTACCTGCGACCAGTTCACGCGGATCTTCCCGAAGGACAGCAGGTCCGAGCCCTGCAGTGCGGAAAGCTCCGTGAAGATGAAGCTGAGGTTGGCCGACGGATAGAAGTAGGAGTTATTGTCCGCCGGAAGGGTCGAGGACCAGTCGTTCCGGGCCGTGAAGCCCAAGTATACCATCTCCTGATACCCCACAGTGGCCTTCCCGTAAACGGCGGCAAGAGCACTCTGCTGGAAGTAATCGTTGACGGTGGGCCGGCTGGGAGAGTTGTCCACGGTGTAAACCTCAGGACTGATGAGTCCGCCGTTGGTCCGACCGAGGTTCGAGCTCAGACTATTGTAGCGATACTTTCCACCGAGGGTGCCGCTCAGGCTGATGCTTTCGGTAAGATCGCCGTCGTACTGCAGGTCACCGCCCACGTTGGTTTCTTGCACCTCCCGAACGGTTTCCTCATATCCGGCGATGCTCCCGTTGAAGCGTGTGCGCCCGACAGAGCCAACCGCAACGCGATCCTGACGGCGCTGGTTGTAATAGTCCGTTCGCCCGAAGACCGAGGCGGTCAGGTCCGACAGGATGTCGTAGGAGATCGAAATGTCTCCAAAGATCCGCTGCGTGTCGTCCTCCTGAAAGTTCTTTTCCCGAAGCCAGAAGGGATTGTTGGCATAGATGATGCTTCCGCTTCCGGGCGCCGTCGTGCTGTTGGCCCAGTTCCACGAGCGCTGCGCGCCGTCCGGGCGCTGGATGTCCCGCATGGGCGCATCCTCCGACAGGTCAACCTGTCGCTGCCCGAAGTGGTTGAACTGCAACCACGGCCCGTTTGCGTTAGAGTATCCGCTTCCCGGTCGTCCACGCACATCTTCGTTCACGAACCGCGCATTGGCGGAGGCGGACAGCTTCTCACTCATGTCCAGCTGCCCGTTGAACCCGAACGTCTGGCGCTCCAGGTTACTCTTGGGCGAGGATCCCTGCTGCCGCTTGTCGTTCAGCGTGAGCCGGTAGTTGTATCCCTCACCCGCCTGGGAGAATCCGAGGTTCGTGTTCGAGGTCAGGCTGTTGCGGAAGAAGTTCTGAACGTTGTTTGGGTGAGCGTCCCAAGGCGTAAGCTCTCCCTGCTTCCCGTTCACGTCGTCGAAGCTGAACCACTCCCGAACCATTCGTCCGTCGAGGCGCGGGCCCCAGGACTGGTCCGTGCCGTAATCGGCCCGAAGCTCACCGTCGATCATTTGGAAGTTCGAGCTGGATCCGCCCCCATACTTATTCTGGTAATTGGGGAAATTGTAGAGCTGGCCGACGGTTACGCCCGTCTCAAAGGACACGCCAATGCCCTCTTCTCGCTCCCCCCCATCCTTGGTCGTAACGAGAATAACGCCGTTCGAGGCGCGCGACCCGTACAGCGCGGAGGCGCTTGCCCCCTTCAGGACCGACACCGACTTCACCTCCGACGCGTTGATCATCGAGGCAGCGTTGCCGTAGTCATATCCGCCCGAACCGGAGGACTGGCCCGTTCTGTTGAACGTCGAATTATCCAGCGGAACGCCATCCACCACAATGAGCGGCTGATTGTCGCCGGCAATGGAGCTGGCGCCGCGAATATTGATGTTGGCCGAGCCGCCCATCTGCGAGGACGTGCTGACCGTCGTTCCGGCCGACTTCCCGGTGAGCGTGCTCAGGAAATTGGTTTCTCCTGCTTCCTCCAGATCCGCTCCCGACACTTCTTCGACGGCATACCCGAGCGATCGCTCTTCTCGCTCAATGCCCAGGGCGGTCACAACCACGTCTTCGAGCTCAACGGAACTCCGCTGGAGCTGAATGCGCACTGTGGTCGTCTCGCCATCCTGAACCTCTATCGATCTCGTACTCTGCTGGTAGCCAACGTAGGTGGCGCTCAGGGTGTACGATCCGGCAGGAACGTCCGTGATCCGGAACTCACCGTCCGAACTCGTTGCTCCTCCGACACCCAGATCTTCTACAACGACGTTGACGCCGGGAAGCGTCTCGGAGCTGGTCGCGTCGACGACCGTCCCGGTGACGGTCCCCTGCGCGAACGCGCCCTCAACGGAGAAGGCGAAGGCCGCGAGGGCAAGTAACGCGAGTGGTAGGCTCTTTTTTAACATAGGGATTTTGGCTTCTTGTAAAAGACCGAACTACACGCAGGCGCCTGTGGACAAGCACGTCCAGCAATCAGGCACACGAAAATCCCTCCTCGCAAAAGGAGGCAGTCCCCAGCGACTACGGCGGGGCTAGGGAATACTTCGGAAAGCGGAGATGCCAGTGTTGAATTCCACTTTCCGGCTTTGATCAGCGCATCCAAATACGCCTTTGAGAAGGACAGTACCAACTATGCCATATACGCATTTTGGTGGATTGGTAGGAAGACGCACGTTTCTACGCTTCTCTACAGGTGCGAACGTAATGGTCCACAACAGGAGACGCTAACCACTCGCCACTTCCATCTATAAATTCATATTCGTTTCAACTCATCGGACAATAATCGCCGACGATCGGTATTCGGATGCACTGCCGCTTCGAGACGAGCAGGCCTTATTGAATGTTGAGCGTGAGACCAACGTACGGGATGACCGGAAGCTGATCCACCCGCTCACGAGTGAGCAGATCGAGATAGAAGAGGTTCTGTCGATCATAGGCATTAATCGCTCCTCCCTCCACCGTCAGACTAAGGAGCGGGGAAAGATTAAACTCTCGCTCAAGAGAGAGATCCAGGCGGTGATAGGCTGGGAGACGGGCATTGTACTGCTGTTCGTACAGCAGCCGATTGTTTCCCCTCTCTGACCGCGGCAATCCACGGAGGCCCCGAATTTCAAGGAAGTTGTCGGTGCCGTAGCCCCGAGTGAACGGGCGTCCCGAATTGTACTGCCAGCGCGCACTCGCTGTGAGGACTCCCAGATCTGCCGACGCGACGAGTGTCACCTTGTGCCGCTGATCGTGGGGTGGGGGGTACCGAACAGTGGAGGACTCCACCCAGGCGTTCAGCACGTCCCGGGGGGCCCGGTATTCGACCCATCCGAGCCCGTAGCTGGCGCGAAGGTCGAGCGCGTCGGTTCGGTACTTGAGTTGCACGTGTCCGCCGTACGCTCGCCCATCCGCGAGTGCCAGGTCCGTGTTGAACACGGCCAGGGTCGTCCACTTCGAAACGGGGATGTTGCGGAGCCTCTTGTGGTACCCTTCGAGGGAAACCCGAAGATTGGACGCGAGCTGATGATCCAGTCCGAGAATCGCGTGGGTCGACCGGAGCGCCTGGCCGCCGGGCGTCGGAAGCCACGCCCGAAACGTGGATCCTGCATCCCGTTCGTCGCTTATGCCGTCGACGAGCTGCTGATACACCCCCCCGGCCGCAGTGATCTTGGTTTGCTCTGTGCCGCCCGGCTGCCACGCCACCCGAAGGCGCGGTTCGATGGTCGTCGTGCCCCATGCGAAGGGAACCTGCGTCCCCACGCTTGGCGAGATTGTGAGGGAGGTGCTCGGTCGCCACTTCGCCCCGAGGTACCCCCCGGCCTTGAGCTCAAATGCTTCTTCGGCCCGAAATCCCAGAAAGGTCCCGCCAAGGTTGTGGGAAAACTGCAGGCTCCGTGCCCAAAACCCGCCCTTCAGCTTTCCCCAGGAATAGGGGTCTTCCAGATCGAGCGTCACGTGCGTGTCCCACGTGCCCGCTGAGCGAACGTCATCGTCGGGCGTATCGACGGAATTGGTGTAATGGGTCGTCCCGAAGCTCACATACACTTGTTGCGAGGCTTCGCCCCCAAACGTCAGACATTCTCCTCCCACCGACGTGTTGCTCCATCGGAAGTTTGACGGGCGCGAGGGGTCGACTCGCCCGCGGTCGTACGTCCGCATCCCAGTGAACGAGCACTGGGAGGTCTCCCCTTGGGTGTAATACCGGGTCATCAAATCGTAGAACCGGTAAGGAGTCGCCTGTCCAAGCAGCTCCGGCCCACTCCATTCTATCAGCGAATGTCGGAAGTTGACGAGCAACGACCGCTTTCCCTGTATGACGGGTCCCTCTACCTGAACGCCCGTGATGAGCGGTCCCATCTCCACCCGGCTTTCGTACTGCTTCAAGTTTCCCGGTCGCAACGTGACATCGAGGACCGACGAAACGCGCCCCAGATAGCGGGCATCGAAGCCGCCTGCGTAAAAATCGGCGCTGGACACGAGGTCGGACGGAAAGGCGGAATAGAATCCGACGATGTGAAACGGTTTTTTGATGGGCGTCCCGTCCACGAGAATGAGATTTTGCGTGGATGTGCCCCCACGTACGAAGAAGCGCCCCCCGCGGTCCCCCGTAGCGGCCACACTTGGAAGACTACGCAGATACGTCCCGAGATCAGCACCGGGCCCGGGACTGGGGAGCGCTTCGATGTCGGCTGCTTTTACCGTTTCGAGGCCCGCCTGGGCGTCTTCCACCTCTCGACGGGCTTCCACCGTGACTTCCTCTAGCGTCTGCTTGGTGGGACGAAGGCTGACGGACACCGTTTTCGTTCCGGGCTCCAGGCGAAGGGTATCTCGATGAGTCTCAAAGCCGACATAGCTCACCTCCAGCCGGTACTGGGCCGGCGCCACCCCAACGATCTGGTAGAAGCCATCCCCGTCGGTCACCGTCGCCTCAACGACGCCGCTTGAGTCCCGAAGTACGACCGTGGCCTGAGGGAGCGGCGCCCCGTCGGACTGATTGGTCACAAATCCCCTCAGG
>CAZTDC010000128.1:0-8100 GCA_964612165.1 uncultured Salinivenus sp. | reverse complement strand
GGCATGAAGTTCGGCATGTTCTTCCTCGCCGAGTACGTGAACTGGTTCATCGCCTCCTTCTTCATCGTCACCCTCTTCTTCGGCGGTTACCTCATCCCCTTCCAGCCCCTTCTGCTTGATGTCTTCCCGGCCCTGGACGGCACCACCCTACTGGCCGTGCTCCAGTTCCTAAGCCTGATGCTGAAGGTGGGCTTCTTCGTCTTCCTCTTCATCTGGGTGCGGTGGACCTTCCCCCGCTTCAAGTACAACCAGCTCATGGACGTGGGGTGGAGGTACCTGCTGCCCATCGCCCTGGCGAACGCGATCCTCGTCGCCCTCGGCGTCATGGCCTTCGACCTGGTTGGGCTTTAAGAACCTGTTCTGATTATTGGGCCGGCGTAGACACACGGGCTCTCTACTCGTTTTCGTGCCAGAATAAGCGCACGCACGACAGCATAATAGCTGGAATGATCCCCACCGCAGTCGGCACGCCCTGCCAAGAGCCCGGAGATTAAAATCAAAACAGCTTCCGGCGTCGACGTTGGGAGGTGAATTCGGGGGCAGGACCGGAAAAGCATGCGTCCCATCACCACGTCCGGCCTCATTTCCACCTACGGAGAGTGGGGCGACTGACTGAGAGCGTCGTTTTACAGGACGCCCTCCTACTCGGACGGCCAACGCCCTACTTTGGAGGCTCATCTGCGCTTTTTCATCTGAAGCAGGGCGAGCAAGTTAAGGCGCCTCCCGTTGGTCCGGGACGTCTGGAAGGAGACGGATTCGGTCGATCCGGCCACTCTCCATTCTTCCCGGACGTGAGCTGCGTTCTCGGACTTACTCAGATGCCGGAGGCGATGAGCAGCTCGATGTCCCGGTGGTTCATGCCGAACATCGTGGCCAGGCTCTTTTTGGTGAGGTGCTGCCGGTAAACGTACGTGCCGTTGCGGAGCCCCTCGTCGCGCCACAGGGCTTCGTTGATGGATCCGGCTTCGCCAATGTGGAGAAGATAGGGGACGAGGACGTGCGTGAGGGCGTACGTGGCGGTGCGCGCCGCGTTGGACGGCATGTTGGGCACGCAGTAGTGGATGACGTCGTGCCGGCGGTAGACGGGGTCGGAGTGCGAGGTAGGCCGGCTCGTTTCGACGCACCCGCCCTGGTCCATCACGGCGTCGACGATAACGCCACCCGGCGACATGCCGGCCACCATGTCCTCCGTCACGAGCATTGGTGAGCGTTCGCCACCCGCCATCATCGCCCCGATGACGACGTCGGCCGAGCGGACGGCCTGGCGGAGGTACTGCTCGCTGGCCATGGCCGTCGTGATGCTGCGATCGAGGTAGTGCTCCAGGGCCCGCAGGGAGCCGAGCTCGGTGTCGAGCACGATCACGTGCGCTCCGTACCCAAGCGCCGTGCGCGCGGCCCACTCCCCGACGACCCCTGCGCCCAAAATGACGACCGTTGCTGGCGGCACCCCGGAAATGCCCCCGAGCATCACGCCCTTTCCGCCCTCGTTGCTCTCCAGGTATCGGCCGGCCACCTGAATGGCCATCGACCCGGTGATCTCGTGCATCATGCGCACGAGGGGGAACGTGCCGTCGGGGTCCCGGATGAACTCGAACCCGATCCCGGTCACCTTGAGGCGCATCAGATGCCGGAGGAATTCGGGCGTCGTGCCCCCCAGGTTCAGGGCCGAGAGGAGAATCTGGCCCTCCTGCAGCAGCGTCATCTCCTCCTCGTCGGGCGGGCCTACCTTCACAATGAGGTCGCAGTGCCCGTAGAGGTCGTCCGGGTCGTCCACGAGCTCGGCCCCCGACTCGGCGTACTCGTCGTCCTGAAAGTGGGCCTGCCGGCCTGCCCCTTGCTCCACGTATACCTCGTGGCCGTTGGCGACGAGGGCGCTGGCCCCGCTGGGGGCGAGGGCCACCCGGCGCTCATCCTTGGCGACCTCCCGGGGAACGCCGATGCGGAGAGACTGGCCTTCCTCCTCCTTCTTCAGCGGCTTCTCCATCGTCATGAGGCCGCGTTCGCGCTCGAATCCCTGTAGTGAGGGAATTTCCATGTGGGGCTGCGTGACTTCCTACAAGAGACGTCCAATGGGCGTGCACAGCAACGACCGCCAGGTTCTTTGGGCCGTGTGCATCGCAGAAAAGGTATAAAACGACGGTGGCTTTTGCACACCTGTGGCGCGCATTCGGGACGAACAGCGAACGAAGCCCCGATCGTCTCGTCGGGCCGCGCTCAAGAGTACACGCGTGCACAGCCTCCCCTCTTCACTCAGGCCGAGTAGAAGAGGCCCGTCCAGCTAAGTAGATTGGAAAAGAAGAACAGTAGTCAGGAGAGTCTAGAAAGTGGGAAGGGGCCGCCGAGATCTTTCCCGCCTTTCCAATCTTCTTTCATTACCCCCCAAGACAAGATGCTGGTTGGAGGACCCAATCGGGCCGAAAACAGATACTTTCCTTGCTTTACTCAGGGAGCTCCCGTCGACGCTCACGAATCCTCCTCGATGAAGTACTCCAGCATGTCCTTGCCGGTGACGATGCCGACGAGTTCGTCTTCCTCCACGACCGGCAGCGACGAGACCCGGTTGTCGAGTAAGACCTGGGAGCCCTCCTCGATCGTGGTGTCGGGGGTCACCGTGATGGGCTCGGACTGCATGATCTTCGACGCGGGCTGGCTCAGGGTCTTGACGTCGCGGTGCTCCTCGCTGTAGGTGTCGAGAAACGGACTGATCGCCTTCAGCACGTCGCGGTCCGAGATCACTCCACACAGGGTATTGTCCTCCTCCGTGACGAGGAGATGGTTGAATCCCTTCTGGTCAAGGAGCCCACGAATCTCCATGAGGGCCGCGTCGGGGCGCACGGTCACCACGTTGCGGCTCATGATGGTGTCGACAGTCATAAGTGGCAGGAGCGGTTCGTCGGAGAAAACGGAAGAGAAGAAGGAATGCGATCCCATCCAGACGGAGGGGGCAGTCGAAGGCGGTGAAGCCGCCAGGACAATACTGAGACTGATTTGAATGGGTCCGGGTCCCGTCTCCGGAGAGACGCGCCGAGGGGGTCAACAACTCGACTGCGACGGTGTTCGACGTGACGGTACTTACCAGGCTGGGGGCCCGAATCCGGGGAGGGGGAGAAGGCTCCCCGTTTTTCGAACAGCCGATGCTTGAGGCCAGCGCGTCGGGGGCGAAAGCAGGAGTGCGGTCACCGCGGCACAGGATGTCCGGAACGCAAGTCTGCTGTCGCTTCGGCTATAGCGCACTCAAAATGAACACAACTAGGCGAGAAGATTACAGTCCATCCCGCGAAACCTCCCTCTACTCGTCGTTTGTCCAACGATTCCGACTGGCACCATGACGCACACCGAAGCCGGCGTAACCCTCGAACTGGTCGAGGGCAACATCGTGAAGCAGGACGACGTGGACGCGATCGTCAACGCGGCCAACGCCCAACTGCGGACGGGCGGCGGTGTGGCGGGGGCCATCCACAACGCCGCGGGGCCGGGACTCACTGAGGAGACGCGGCCGCTGGCTCCTATACAGCCCGGTGAAGCCGTCATCACCGGTGGGCACGACCTGCCCAACGACCACGTGATCCACGTCCTCGGCCCCGTCTACGGTCGCGACGAGCCGTCCGATGAGCTGCTGCGAGCCTGCTACGAAAATGCACTGGATCGGGCCGAGGAGAACAACGTCGCGTCCGTTGCCTTCCCGGCCATCTCGACCGGGGCCTTCGGCTTTCCAATGAAACCGGCAGCCCGCATTGCCGTGGAGACGGTGCTCGACCGGACGTCCCATCTCGACGCCGTGGAGCTCGTCCGATTCGTGCTCTTCGACGACGAGGCCTTCGGGGCGCACCAGGAGGCCCTGTCGGCTCATCGAGAGGCCGCGTCGTAACCGAGCAGCCACGTACGCTCAAGAAAGGGTCCTGAGTCTGAGAAGAAGGAAGATGTTTTGACCCCGACCGGCCGAGCCCCTTCCCAAACTGTCCAATCTCATTTGCGAAGCATGGCGCTGCCAAGCTGTCTCGACCGCGAGGTTGACGGTTGAACGAGCGTACTTTCCGTGCTCCACTTAGTGTGCTGCTTCGAGAGACCGCTCCACCCACGCGGCAAGCGTGTCGTCGCTTTCGATGACCCCGTTGGGTACTTGCAGATACGCAGCCTCCTCGATCGTGGAGGCACTATAGGGCTCTGTTTCTACCTCTTCGAAGGCGTCCCGGTGGTCATCGTCAACACTGAGGTAAAGCCGGTCCTCCTCGAGCAGCCCAAACTGCTGGTTGCCGGCGAACAAGCCCACCGTGCCGAACATCATACGGGCCTCGACGTCGTCGACAACGCCGGCCAGGCGATCAACGAGGGCCTTCTGAGATGAGGAAAGGAAAGACATGGCTACGAGGACACTGGGCGTAAAGATGCGATCAGTCGGTTCTACGCAAGAAACGGACCGATTCGAACCGCTGTCCGAGATGGGTGCTTTTGCTTAGCCCGTCGTTTTGACTCGTCATTTTCGGTCTTATGCACGTCGCGTTTTTGGTCCCAAACATTCACGACCGTCCGACGGGCGGCAATATCTACAATCGCCGAATTGTTACGGAATTACAAGTTCACGGCACAGTTGAGGTCACGCCGTGGAGCCCCGACGCGCAGTCCCGTCCCCCCATCGATCCGCCCGACGGCACCGCCATTGTCGTAGACAGCCTCCTCGCCCGCCACGACGACGCCCTACGTACCCTCCGGGCCGCCCATCCGACGGCGACGCTCGTTCTGCTCGCCCACTACCTCCACTGCATCGACCCGAACGAGCAGGAGGCCCCGGAAGCGGCGACCGAGCGTGCGGTGCTGCCGCTCTTCGACGGCGTCGTCACCCCAAGTCGTTACGCACGCCGTGCACTGAGTGAGGAAGGCGTGTCCGAGGAGCGGATCGCCGTGGTGCCGCCCGGCTTGGACGACGCGTACCGCGCCCCCGTCCCGAACCGGCCAGCCCAGGACCCGCCCCGCCTGCTCACCGTGGCCAACCTGCTGCCGGGCAAGGGCCTTCGCTCGCTCGTGGACGTACTCGGCGCGCTCGTCGATAAACCGTGGACCTGGAGGCTGGTGGGCGACGATACGCTCGACCCGGCCTTCGCCGACACGCTGCGCGAAGAGATCCAGGCCTCGCCCGTCACCGGCCGCATCACGAGCACGGGGGCCGTCCCCACCGAGGAGTTGCGGGCCCAGTACGATCAGGCCGACGTGTTCGTCCTTCCGTCCCGCTTCGAGACGTGCAGCATGGCCACCCGAGAGGCCATGGCACGGGGACTGCCCGTCGCGGGCTACGAGGTGGGAGGGCTTTCGGAGAACGTCGGTGAGGCCGACGCGGCCCGGCTCGTGTCGCCCGATTCGCCCGAGGCGCTCGCCGATGCGCTCCGGGCGTTCCTCTCCACCCCAGCGATGCGGGTGCGGATGGGGCAGGCGGCGCGGGAGCGAAGTGCGGCCTTCCCGACGTGGGAGGAAGCGGGGCGCCGTTTCCACGCGGCCCTGCGCTCCGCCGCCCGCTGATGCAAACCGTCCATCCCTGTTTGCCCAGCAGCGAAGGCGGCTTCACCGTGACGGAAGAAGGATGGAGGTGACCTCCTGCGTCCGGGCTCGAAGAGGCGTAACGAGAATCGGACGCCTCAGACGGAGAGGATGACGCGAACGTCGGATCCGTGAGCAGTGTGACGGATACAGAACGCTCGCTTGTCTTCCTGAATGATCTCCAGTGCGTTCCCATGACGGACTTCTTTGCCGACCGCCGCCCTCACAACGGCCTCTCCTACGAGGACTACCGCGCTCGCTGGCGCGAGGAGAAGGATGAATCGCCAGACGGAAAGGACCCGGAGGAGCGCCGGCGTCTCCACTTTCTGAACTACAACTGGGACCGGCAGGCGCACGTCCACGAGGAATACACGCCCTCCGACGACCTCCGAAACGCCGTGGAGGGCATCGACGAACCGCAGCTCTGGATGGTGCTCACGGAGCCGTGGTGTGGGGACTCGGCCTTCCTGCTGCCGGTGATTGCGGAGGCGGCCCAGTTGAACGACGCGGTGACGCTCCGCATCCTGCTGCGGGACGACAATCTGGACGTGATGGATCAGTACCTCACGGACGGCAGCCGCAGCATTCCCAAGCTCGTCATCTTTACCGAAGAGGGTGAGGAGCTCTTTGCGTGGGGGCCGCGACCTGAGGGGGCCCGGCAGCGCTTCGCGGAGTTGCGCGAGGCACACGACGACAAGATGGAGATGGTGAGGGAACTCGTCGCGTACTACGAAGAGGGCCACTGGCGCGAGGCCGACGTGGAACTGGCGGCCGCCCTTCAGGCGTCCACGCCCACCCCCGCAGAGTAGGAGTGGTCGAACATCTGAGGAGGCTACGGGCGTTTTGCCGACAGGGACGAATGCCGGAAGCGTCTCGATCGGGCGAGAAGATGTCTCCAAGAGCGAAACCAAAAAACGCCGTCGCCCCTCCGACGATGCCGATCTGAGATCGGTCCTCGGAGAGACGACGGCGTCCTGTACGAGAACGTGGGGGATGGTCGGTTACGAAACGGGATCAACGCCGGTGTTTGCCCCCGTCGCCATTGCTCCTTCCTGCACTGGATCTTCCTCCATCCGGAGGAAGCTTACGAGTTCCGGCTGCAGCTCATCGGCGATCCGGTCCCGGTGCGTGATTTGCGTGTAGAAGATGGTGAAGTATATCACTTTAACCGACGTGACGGTCCGCTCAAACGCTACTCCAAAGATCTTGGCTACGTAGAGACCAATGAGGAGCGGAAGCATGTTTAACACCAGGGGGCTCCTGCCGAGTGGATTCTCCTGAAATGTAAAGGCGAACGCTTCGGGCAACGCTTCCCCTCCAAAATACATGATTCCCCCGGCCAACAGGATGAGCACAAAATACATCCCGCCCGTCACCTGTCCTATGATGCGCCCAATAAAGTCAATGCCGAACACCCCCGTGAGTGTCTCGGGCACCTGATTGCGGAGCTCTTTCATCTTTTTTACTCCGTCTGTCAGCGTGAGTCGGTCGATGGCAATGGCCGGCAGCATGTAGTGGTTGACGAGGTCCCACACCTCTTCGAGACCGGTCAGGAAAAGGTTCACGAGCCAGTCGGTCCAGCTCTTGCTGTCGCCACTGCGTTTGCTCATCAGATAGGCCATGAGGATGTCGAGACCGGCCAGCTTGCGCACGCCCGACTTTCGCTCTTTTGCTGCCTGCTTGGCGTCGGCATACGAGCGGTCCCGACCGCAGATCGTCTCGTACACCAGCCAGCTTTGGGCCATCTCCCGGTAGTTGTAGAAGAAATACTTGTACAGAAACATCAGGACGGCGAGTCCAAAGCCCCCGGTCGCCACCAGTCTGGCCCCCACGAAGCTCGCGAATATTCCCGTGAAAAACGCCGTGACCATAACGACGGCATAGCCAACCATCCAGCCCCAAGGAGTGACGGTGTCTGTGTCCCGTCCCACGACCGTGAAGGTGTGCTTGAGCAGGTACCCGATCCGACTCAGTCGATCGGAGAACGGGAGTGTCTCTAAATTGCGCATGGTGGTCGACAGGCCTGTTCACGTGAAATGGAAAGATAAAGTGAACACCTGTCAGGAAGGATGCAAATGAAAACGCCGCCGCCCGCCCCTCCGACGATACCGATCTGAGATCGGTCGTCGAAGAGACAACGGCGTTCGAATGAGAGCAGTCCACACTCCCCACTCCGAATTCCACATTCGAAGGGTTACGCGTCGACCGTCGCGGCCCCGTCTCCGCTCGGCTCGGCGGTGCCGACGGCCTCTTCGGTGCCGGCCGGCGACTCGGACTCGAACGTGAGGCCACTTTCGTCGTCCTTCAATTCGATGCGCACGTGGTCGCCGTCGTCGATCGAGCCGTCGAGCAGCGCCTCGGAGAGCCCATTCGATACGTGCCGCTGCATCATGCGCTTCAGCGGCCGGGCGCCGAAGGCCGGGTCGTAGCCGCGCTCGGCGAGCCAGTCCTTCGCGTCGTTCCCGAGCTCCAGCGTAAGGTCGTGGTTCTTGTCCGCGATCCGCTGGATGCGGCGGAGCTGGATGTCGACGATCTCGCGGATGTGCTCGCGGCTGAGCGAGCGGAACATCA
>CAZTDC010000127.1:0-8124 GCA_964612165.1 uncultured Salinivenus sp. | reverse complement strand
GAGGTCGGGAACACAGCGCGCAACTTTGGCCTCCGGGTCCTCGCGGCCGTGCTCGTGCTGGTACTCACCTTCTTTCTGGTGAAGGGCGCGGCCTTCGTGCTAGAGACCCTTTCGGAGCGGAACGCGGAGCGGCGCCTGCTCTACAAGCGCCTGATTCCGATTGTGCGCGTGGTGATGTGGGCCGTCGCCCTCTTCGTCGTGCTGCGCGGCATCTTCAACGTGGACGCGCAGGGCCTGCTCGCGGCCGCGGCCGCCATCGGAGTCGCCATCGGTTTCGCGGCGCAGGACCTGCTCAAGAACATCTTCGGTGGGCTCGTCATCATCTTCGACCAGTCCTTCCAGGTCGGGGACAAAATTGAAGTGGGCGGCACCTACGGGGAGGTCACGTCCATCGGCCTGCGCTCCACCCGCATCGTGACGCCGGACGACAACCTCGTGACGGTCCCCAACGCGCAGGTGGCCGACAGCCAGGTCTCGAACGCCAACGCCGGGGAGTTGAACTGCCAGGTGGCAACGGACCTGTACCTGCCGGGCTGGGTCGACGAGGGACGCGTGAAGGAGATTGCCCGTCAGGCCGCCGTCAGCTCAAGCTACGTGTACCTGGAGAAACCCATTGTTGTGCTGGTAAAGGACGAATACGACGAGGGCCACCTGTTGCATCTGAAGGTGAAGGCCTACGTGATGGACACGCGGTACGAGGCCCTCCTGGCAAGCGACATCACCGAGCGGGCGCGCCGGGCCTTTCGCGAGGAAGGACTGCTGCCGCCCACCACTCGCTCATACGTCGACCTGCCCGCTCGTACCCCAGCGGCGGCGACGTCCGAACCGGACGCACCCCCCACTCGGTGACGACTGCCTCTCCTCCTTCTTTCTCCCTCGTCGGCCTTTCCTTTGTCCATGACGCCGTCGGCCCCAGATTCTACCGCTCCCCCATCGTCCGACGCGACAACCGTCGACGAGCACCTGGAGGCGTTCGCAGCCCCCCTCCGGGCCCAGCACAACGCGTACGTCGACGCGCTTCGAACCGACGCCCTCGATCCCCTTCAGGATACGCTCGACTCCGTCGTTGCCGCGCACGAGGAGGCCCGTCAGTCGCTCGAGACCGGCGACTCTCCGACGCGACAGGAGCTGTGGAGCGCGGTCCGAACCTACCGCCAAACCACCCTGGAAACGGTATGGGCGCCGCTTCAGTCGACGATTGACGATGTTGATCCGGGAGCCCTGCTCGACGACCAGCGCCAAGGGGTGCAGGAGGCGACCGCATCGGCGGCCGACCCGGTTCCAGAGACCCTCACGCGCCCGGAGCCGGACGGACTGTACGCGCCTTCGGCGTCGGACGGCTGGGGACGACGCACGCTGAAGGCCCTCGTGCGGGGCTGGCGGGCCGTCGTGCATCGTGTGTACGGCCTGGAAAGCCGCACGCAGACCCTTCCCCTCTCCGCCTTGGTGAAACGTCACATCGCGACAACACTGGCGGAGGCCCAGGCGACGGCCCTCGACGACGCGGAGCAGCGCCTCGTGCAGTGGGTCGCCCATTTGGAGCGAGTCTCGACCGGCTGGACGCATCGGCTCCTGGAGGTCGAGCGCCTGCTCGATCGCCCCGACTTCCACGTGCCGAACGGGGACGTAACACTGCCCGATCCGTCGGCCGATCCCACGAGCGGGATCATGGACGTGGACGTAGAGGCCCTGCACGCAGAGGTAACGGAGCAGGCCGCGTCGCTCCATCAGTGCCTCGACGCGGGACGTGATCTCCAACTCGACGACATCGCCGCGGCATTGGACGAGGGAATCGACCGTACCCTCGACCGCCTACGAGAGGCCGCCGACCGGGCCGGAAGCGGATTTGGGGAGCGGCGAATGACGTGGCGACTCGGGGCCCGGCGCCCAGAGACCGAGGAGGGGTGGACGTCCTGGTTCGGCGAGGTGCGGCACCGGCTTGCCTTTCACGAGGCCCTCACTACCCTCCACGACGACTTGACGGACCGCCACGCTACTCTCGTCGCCGACCTTGTGGAAGCCGGCCTCACGTCCATCCGCTCGGTGGAACGGGAGACCGTCGAACGCCTTCGAGCGCTTCGCGAGACCATCGATTCCCTACTGGAACAACCAGAGGCAGGAGAAGAGCTGGATCTTGTTCAAGCCTTTGATCACGAAGCAGAAACCGGAACCGACCTGCTTGAGCAAAACCTACTTGGCCCCCTTCGTGAGCGAACGCCGCGCCGCGCGATGGAGACGGTCATCGAGTCGCACCGCGCCGCCGTCACGTCGCTGGTGGAGGAGCAAGCGGAGGGATTCGTGGTCCATTCGCCCGTGCCCGCCGACACCGATCCGGTCCCTCCGGAACCGGAGGCCTACACGATCCAGTGGCGAGAGGGGTGTCGGGCGGTCTTCGATGAGATGCTCTTCGACACGTGGATGGATGCGCTTGCCCCGGCCATAGAGGCGACCAGCGCGGTGACCGAGCGGGCCTCCGAAGTGCGAGCGGTCGTGGAGTTCAATCTCGGGGCAGCCCATCAGGAACTCCAGGACCTACGAGCGGCACGCAAGCAAGAAGAACCAGACGCCTCCCATCTCGAGGACGCGCGGGAGCTGGCACTGGCGGGGCTTGATCGCGCCATCGATCTCCTCACCAACGAGGGTCAGGATCTGAATCAGGGGATGGGCCATGTGGTCGATCGCACGTGGAGGACCACCACTGGGATGTGGACGGAGCTGCATGATCGGGTGCGGGCGGCGGGCCACACGCGAGCGCACCTGCTCCGTCTACGGGGCGAGGTGGTGCGGGGAACGCGCTGGCTGGCACTTGAGACCGGTCGGCGGATGCGGGCCGCCACGACGCAGGTACAACGCACGGCGTATCGGATGCAACGGGTAGGCCGTCGGCTGGTGCGGCTCGGCCATGCAGCCGTGGGCGTGGAATCCGTAGACGAGACAGCCCTGCAGCAAACCATCGAGGCGCTCTCGTCGGTCGATGAGGTGCTGGCGGACTTGCCCCTCGTGTACCGCCGCCTCTTTTCGTTCCGGCCTATCCAGGACCCCGATCTGCTGGTGGCGCGCGAGACCGATCGAGCCGCCGTCGAGCGGCACCGGGATCGCTGGCAGCAGGGGCTCACTGAGGCGTTGGTCCTCACCGGGCCGGCCGGCAGCGGCCGCACGAGTCTGCTGAACGTCCTGCGTAAGACCACCTTCCGTTCCGCACAACGACACAGCATCGATCTTTCTGACCGTCTTACCAGTGAGGCCGCGTTTGCCCGGACGGTCGTCCAGGGGCTCGGGCTTTCGCTCGACCCCGGTCCCGACCTCACGCTCGACGCCGTGTCCGAGCACCTCCGGAGTCAACCCGTTCCCGATCGCCTCCGCGTCTGTACCATCGAACACTTCGAGCACGTCGTGCAGCGCACGGTGGGCGGCATGGAGCTGGCCGCCCGCGTGCTCGGATTTCTGTCGAAGACCGACACCCGCGTGCTTTGGGTGGTCACCACAACGGATGCGGCGTGGCAGCTCATCGAGGCGAGCGAGTCGGCCGCCGCTGGTCTCGTGACGCGGCACGTCCTCACCCCATTGGACCGGACGGAGCTTGAGGAGCTCATCCTGCGCCGGCACCAGCGGAGTGGCCTCCAACTTGTGTTCGAGGTGCCCGACGAGTCGACGCACCCGATCCTGGCTCGCCGCCTCCGCGCCATCGACGACGAGGAGCGACGGCAGTCCCTCCTGCGCACCGAGTTCTTTGATCGGCTCTACGAGGCAAGTGGGCAGAACGTGATGCTCGCCCTCTTCTACTGGTTTCGGTCTGTAACGCTCGAGGACGACGACACAACGATACGGGCGCACCCCCTGACCCCCATTGCGTTCGAGGGGCTCGATGCCCTCCCCCTCCCCCACGCCTTCGCATTGAAGGCGCTGCTGGAGCACGGAACCCTCACGGTCGACGAGCTGGCCGAGGTGCTGGGCATATCCCCCACAACGGGTCGTTCCTTGCTCGAAACGTTAGGCAATGCCCTGATCATTGCGCCTGCGAACCGGGTCGAGGGGCCGAGGGCCTTTCAGTTTGCGTCCGTCGGGTACGACACCCGATACCGAGTCCGTCCCCTTCTCATCCACCCGGTGACCCGCCTCCTCCGCAGCCGCAACATTGTGCATTAGCGCACCGGTCTCCCGTCGGCAGCTGTGCACGTAACGATGTTGGGAGGGACGCCTCTTCGCGGAGTCTCGTGCACAAGCCGAACGTACAGACGCGTGAATTTGAGCTCTCACCATCTTCTTGCGTCATGTCTTCTGGATGGCTCCTCTGGACGGGCGGAGCAATTCTCGTCCTTGTTTTCGGATTCGCTGTCGGCGCCGGTTCCACCGACCTGCTTCGCGTCGGGGCCTTCTCGACCGAGGACCCGTCTCAGTCCACCCCGGATAACTGGCGGTCCCTCTCCCTCGCCAAGGTCGACACCAAGACGCAGTATGACCTCGTTCGGTCGGACAGCGGGACTGTGGTGCGGGCCCAGAGCGAGGGCGGCGCGTCCGGGCTCGTCACCGAGCGCCGCATCGACCTGACGGAGTACCCCATCCTAGAGTGGCGCTGGAAGGTCGACGGGATTGTGGAGGACGGAAACGCCCGAACGAAAGACGGCGACGACTACCCGGCACGCATCTACATCACGTTCGACTACGACGACCTCGGCCTCGTCGACCGGGCCAAGCTCACGGCGCTCCGGGCCTTCGGCTACGACGAGATTCCCACGCGGGCCCTCAACTACATCTGGGCCAATCAGGTTGAGCGCCACACCATCCTCCAAAACGCCTACACCGACTGGGTGATGATGGTGGCCGTGCGGAGCGGAAACGACGATGCCGGCCAATGGGTCAAGGAGCGCCGGAATGTGCTCGAGGACTATCGGGCGGCCTTCGGCGGCGATCCCCCACCGGTAAACGGCATCGCCATCATGACCGACACCGACAACACCGATGGGGAGGCTACGGCGTACTACGGGGACATCGTGTTTCGGGCGGCGGACACGAGCGCGAACGACGTTGACGACGGACAGAAATAGGGAGAAACGAAATGCTCTTAAAAGCGCAGCTTTTCACGTTCCCTCAGCTGCTCGGAGAAGAGGATGGTTTCGGGTCCAAACCGTACGGATTCCCTGAATCAGTCCGTGCAGGTACGCATTGCTATCAGGATTGCTCGAAAGAGCGCATATGATGAGCCGTCCGATGATACTCCACCAATAGGCAAGACGATGGGCGGGGGTATTCATGTTTTTCCGAACAAACCAGTACCGACGCACGACTCGCTCTCCGGCTATACCGGCAGCAGTGCGTCGGTTTTTTGAGGAGACTCGGTGAACACATCGGGCTTCGGGAACGACGGCGAGCGGACCCTCTCGGGCAACACGAAATGAAAAATCAAGGTCTTCAAGTCGGGGAGATGGACCTTCCGCTTCTGGATCGAACCGATGATTTTGGAAAACGCAGCGTCGGTAGCTCGACGCGCAGGTGCTCAGCCAGTCAGCAGGTTGGAGAGAACTGTGGGCACTCGGCCAGGCGGGCGTTGTTTGTCCGGAGGGTAGTACCTGGCTTGGGGAACTGGTGCTCAATAGAAAGAGGTGATGGAGCCAGGTCGTGTCGGAAGGTGAGGAAAAACCTTTTGGGGAAAGGACAATACCCCCAACTCCTAATAACGATGGGTGCGCCTCCAGCGCCGCAGAAAGTTGATCGAAGTATCCTTCTTTCAGGATGACATCATCGTCGATGAAGTGGACAATTTGGACAGGGGGCGGAAGTAGGTCCACACCGGCGTTTCGCTGGCGGGTGCCTGCCGGTTTCCCGGAATAACGATGGTAGTGAAATGGCAGGCCCGCCCAACTGCGAACCACATCGGCGGTGGAAGCGGCTTTTTCGGGGTCACTTCCATCTACAACGAGGACGGGGCGCTCGTCTGCGCTGGACTGCTCGGCCACACTTTGGAGCGTTATGGCTAACTCATCGGGGCGGTTACGCGTACAGATGACGACCGCCTCGGTCGATGCGATGGACCAATCGAGCACAGAATTCAAGACAGAGACAGCGGGATATTGGTAAAAAGTAAACTACGCCGGCCTTTCCGGCGGGGATTTTTGAATTTATACCAGATACCGAAGATGGTTATGCACTTTGCTAAAGAGACTCGGAACGAAATCGTCACGAGGCGCGCCTCGTGACAGACGTTCCGTATAAACTGAGGCTCTCAGGTTCACAGCGATTCTCCGGAGATGGTATTACTTCCATTGCTAGGATTGGGCGGCCCTTGAGACCGGCCAATCCACAAGATTCATACCCGCGTTTCCAAGCGGGTCATTCTCTGATTAGCTCCTAAATTTCATTCTCGACGGTCACGTTCGATCCCGGCAATAGTGAAGAGATTACCAGTTTACGATTGACCACCTCTGCGGAATAATATCGATGTTCTCGACGCGATTTCGAAGCCAATATGCCGGAGCAAGGACCGTTTTGTCTTTGTCTTGATTTAGCCAAGCCGCCCACCAGCTGAACGTGCTGTTGGCAATAATATTGTGACGACAGCTCTTCATCAGTCTGAGGTCCTCATAAGCATTTTCCCCATCGTTGCAGTCAACGCACTTCACATTCTCTACTGGAAACTCATGGGGAAGGAAACGCTCGATATTCTCCTTCACCCATTCGATTTTGTCTGAGAAAAAGAATAGTGTGATATCCCCACTCAGGGCGTATATCTCCTTAATTGCTGATTGGTAATACTCGGCGGGCAACTGCCATTCTTGTTCTACGTAATCTGTACGTCGAACATGAACACCAACTGAATTGTGTGCCTCAATTTGCTCTTTCCATTCACGATTTTGGTCGGTTGGGTTTGCCCGTATTGAGAGTTCGTTTCGCAGCGTATTTCTGATTTCAGTAAAGTACTTCTCGGACTGGTAGTATCCATAGAGAAACGTACTTCCTGGCATGGTGAGGATGTACGGAGTGAACCGATGCGGCTCCTCCAAGTCCTTATGCACCAGACAAACCTGAGCCGCGATTTCAGGACTTATAGCACTCAACAGGTCGAATATCTTGAATCTTCCTAACAATAGAGGAGCCTGATCAATCGGATTGTGAACAATCTCACCCTGGATGTTGAAATTGGACAGTTGAAGTGTCCGGGAAGCAGGTTCCGAATTGGAAGAGCTTGTACCTGTAAATGTTGAGGTCTCTAGGTACAACTTCGAACTCGTTTTGTAGGAGAGGGCTCGCCCCACTGCATACTGAAAAAGCTGATTTCCTAATCCACCATGTAGCTTGACTGTTGCCATGGAAGAGGATTGATGTTTATAGTTAGCGTGCCCCTTGCCCGTGGTATTTGATGCGACCGATGAACCGTTCGACTTTATTCCGGTCCTGGTACAGCTCTAAGCAAATCTCGCGTTGGTGTAGACGATTTTTCTTGGGCGGGATGACGGCCCCCTTCAACCGAGAGTAATTCGGTTTGGGCGTTCTGATTAAGCAACCCACCAGATCGACGAGCACTGCTCTTCTCTACTGAAGCAGCACACTCAAATTTCCGGAGGACGTTGCTGCCGTCCTGGAAGTACATTCGAACAGCCCGTACAGAAACCAACGAAAAAAGCGCCGCCCCAGGAGGGTCCCTGAGGCGGCGCTAGTACAGGTCTTCGGGAGCGAGAGTACGCACTCCTACTTCCAATGCTGACTCCGCGTGCGCTTACGTGCCGGCGGAGTAGTCCGTGGCATAGTGCTCCTGCTCTTCGGACAGGCCGTCGATTTCGACGCCCATCGTGCGCAGTTTCACCTCCGCAATCTCGTCGTCCATCTCCTGCGGGATGTCGTAGACCTTGTCCTCCAGCATCTCGCCGGACTCGTGGCGCTGGACCAGGTCGAGGTGAGCCCGGAACTGGTTGGCAAAGCTCATGTCCATCACCTCGCTCGGGTGCCCCTCCGCGGCGGCGAGGTTCACGAGCCGACCGTCGCCGAGCACGTACACGCGCTTGCCGTTCTCCATCGTGTACTCGCGGTTGTTCTCCCGCACCTCGCGGGCGTCGGTGGAGAGGTCGGCGAGCTCTTCGAGGTTGAGCTCCACGTCGTAGTGGCCGGTGTTGGCGACGATCGCGCCGTCCT
>CAZTDC010000126.1:0-8187 GCA_964612165.1 uncultured Salinivenus sp. | reverse complement strand
GGGCCCGGAAGGTCGAGGGGGAGCAGCCCACCTCCTCCCGAAAGACCTGCGAGAAATGAGAGGCCGACTGAAAGCCGACCGCCCGACCCACCTCCCGCACCGTATCGGGGTCCTCTTCGAGCTGCGCTCTGGCCCGCTCGATGCGCCGGTCCCGGATGAGAACGGCCGGCGTCATGCCGGCCGCCTCCTTAAGCCGCCGCGTAAGGTGTCGCCGACTGAGCGACAGGGCGTCGGCCAGGTCGCCCACCCCAAACGCGGGGTCGTGAAGTTGCCGCTCCACGACGCGAACGGCCTGTTTCAAAAAGGTACCTGCCTGATCGGCGGCGGCATACTCGGGGAGGGTGCGGATCGGGAGATACCGCTTTACGCTCTGCTCTAACTCATTGGGCGCAAAGGGTTTAGACAAGACCTCTTTCGCTGATGGAATCCCCTCGGTCGAAATGCTCGCGTCGGTGGCCATAAGCACGACCGGAATGGACGGCAGGTCGGGCTCCTCCCCGAGGCGCCGGCACAGCTCGCGCCCCCCCAGACCCTCCATCTGGGTATCTGTGATCACGAGGTCGGGAGGGTCGTCCTGGATACAGGTCCATGCCTCCTCTCCATTCGCGGCCACCTCCACGTGGTAGTGGTCCGCAAGCTGCGCCCGGAGAAAGGCACGCACCTCGTCGTTGTCGTCTACCAGAAGGACCGTTGAGGGAGCTGCGGACATGGGATCTGAGAACGCTGCGGAGGAGGAATCCGGGCCGACGGCGCCGGGCCGCCCTTCACGCTCCGGCGTGGGCAAAGGAGCCACGCCGCTTGTTCGAGCCCGCCCGTCTCGTGCCCTAACGCCCGGAGTCTGCAACTGTACCCCTCAAGAACGGAAGCAGCGATGTCGATATTGGGACGATCTCCTTCTTGTACACGACGTTTTGGCGACAAACGAGACGATTCGTGCCGATTTGGGGCTCCTCCGTCCCCGTAGTCCCGAGATGCGGCGAAAGAACCGCCCTTCCCGCTCGGGTCGGCACTGCCGGGACGGAAACGACGCCGGCCAGTGCTTCTGTCCCCCTCCCCGGAAACGTCCGTCCAACAAAAATCCGGAGCGGTGATTCTCAGCGAGAGTTGTGGGGCGCCGTTGGTAGAAGTGGGGGCCGACGCTACCCGTCGCGCTGTTCGACGAACTCGGTAGGCGTCTGCCCAATTTCCTCCCGGAAGACGTTCGAAAAGTGGGAGGACGACCGAAACCCCACCGCGTAGCCGACCTCCGCGATTGTCCCCGGATCCCTCTTCAGGGTCTCCTTCGCCCGCTTCAACCGCCGCTGCTTGAGGAGCTCCCCTGGGGCCATCTCCACCGTCTTCTTCAACCGTCGTGTCAACTGCCGACGGCTCAGGGCCACCGCATCGGCCAGGTCCCCCACCCCGAAGTCCGGATCGCTCAGTTGCTCCTCAATTGCCTCTAGGACCTCCTCCACGAAGGGCTGCTCTTCGGCCGCAATCACTGTCCCCAACTCCTCGATCGTCACCTCTTCGCGATAGCGGGCCTCCAGATGTTGGCGGGCTGCCAGGTGATTTTCGATCCGCCGCTTGAGCTCTTCCGACCCGAAGGGCTTGGCCACGTAGTCGTCGGCGCCGGACTCGAGGCCCTGCAGGGTGGCCTCTTCGTCGGCCCGCGCCGTGAGAAGCAGGACCGGGATCGTGCGCAGGTCAGGATCGTCCTTGACCCGGCGGCAAAGCTCGAAGCCGTCCGTTTCCGGCATCATCACATCGCTAAGAATCAGATCCGGCGTCTCCTCCTGCACCGTCTCCCACCCTTCTTCTCCATCGGCCGCCTGGAGCACCGTCCAGCGCGGGCTCAGCTCTTCCTGCAGGTACGCCCGCATCTCCGCGTTGTCCTCCACCACCAGGATCGTTGGCCGCTCCTCCCTCGGCCCTCCCTCTTCATCGACTTCTGGCGTCCGGACGGGGGCCCCGCCACTGCCTCGGTTTCGCGCCCCTTCCTCCTCTCCATTCGCTCCCGGGACGCTTCCACGTTCCTTCGTCTCCATGCTTTCCCCCTCCCAGGCGCCATCGCCCGCGGCCACCGGAACCAGAGGAAAATGAACGATAAACCGGCTGCCCACCCCTGAGGTGCTTTCCACGGCAATGGTGCCGCCGTGCAGCTCCACAAGCTGCTTCGTGAGGGCCAGCCCCAATCCCGTGCCCTCGTGCTCTCGGGTGAGTGAATTGTCGACTTGCTGAAACCGATCGAAAATCTGGGCCTGTGCCTCTGGTCCAATCCCGGGTCCCGTATCCTCCACCTCGACGCGGATCGCGTTCGTCACAGCTCCGTCCTCCTCTGACAGATCCACCCGCTCGGCCGCCTCCGTTTCCTCAACCCGAACGGTAACCGATCCCCCTTCCGGGGTAAACTTCACGGCGTTGCCCACCAGGTTGCTCACAATCGTTTCCACCTTTTCCGGATCGAAGCGCATCGCAATCCGACCGGACGGCCCCTGGATGCGCAGATCGAGGTCGTTCTCTTCGGCCCTCGACCGAAACGACTCGGCCGTCCGCTGGATGAGCCGCCCTACGTTCCCCGGCTGGCGATCCAGTTCCATCTGCCCGGCCTCCAGGGTCGCCAGGTCCAGGAGCTGATCGATGAGCCGCTGGAGCCGCTCGGCATTACCCGTCATGCGCCGCAGCTGCCCTTCGCTGACCGTGGCCGCGCCCTCCGTGGCTCGCTGCTGGGCGTCGCGCAGCGGGCTGAGGATGAGGGACAGCGGCGTGCGGAACTCGTGGCTAATGTGGGCGAAAAAGCGATTTTTCGCCTCGTCCAGGTCGGCGAGCCGCTCGGCCTGTTCTTGGGTCTTTTGCTTCTCCTTCGCCAGCTCGCGGGTGCGCTCCTCGACCGCTGCTTCCAGGGCTTCCTTTCGCTTCTCCAGCCGGTGGGTGCGCCACCGGTAGGCCCCAGCATACAGCCCAACCAAACCCAGTACGGCCAGCAGTTGAAACCACCACGTTTCGTAGAAATGGGGCGGAATCGTGAACGTGCGACTCGCCACCGGGCCGGGGGGCTGCCCCGCCAGGCGCGCCCGAACCTTGAAGCGGTACGTGCCCGGCTCCAGGTTCGTGTAGCGGACAAACCGACGATCTGTGACGCTCCACGTGGTGTCACGCGGGGCAAGCCGCACCTCGTAGCGGACACGATCGGAATGCATCAAACTCGTCCCCGTGTAGGTAAAGCCGACTGCACGCTCGTCTGCGTCGAGGACGGAGTCGCCCGGCAGCGCACGATCCTTAAGGTTGATCTCTCGGCCCGTGAGTATGGTCCGAGGCCGGGGCGGAGGGACAAAAAGCGAATCGGTCGGCATAAGGGTGAGCCCCGACTTGTGTCCCACGTAGAGCGTGTCCTTCATGAGGTGAGCCCCATTGACGTCATTGGACAGGAGACCGTCGGCCCGGGTGAGGTGCCGTCGAACGGCTCCAGTGTTCGCGTCCAGCAGGTAGAGGCCTTCGTTGGTGTTCGCCATCGCAAGGCTATCTCCCGCTACGGTCACCTTTTCAATCACCGCCCCCTCCAGCAAGGTTTGCGTCGTCCCCTGACTGGGATCGATGCGAAGCAGGCTAGCGAAGGGGACCCAGATGCGGCCCTTCGGATCGATGGTGAGGCGCCGACCGGCCGACGTGGCATGCTCCGGGACCGTGGCAATCGTGTCAATTACAGCCCCATCCGGCCGCCGCAGCCGTAGCACAACGCCCTCGTCAAACAAGATGATATCCCCATTCGGGGCCGGGCCCATCAGGTGATGCTGCGAACGCTCCAGGGGCCAGTCCCAAATCCGGGTCGCCCGTGTCGAGTCCCCATCCGGCTCGTGCCGGTAAAGGCCCTCATTGTGCCAGAAATATCCGATTCCGCTGGAATCGACGTAGCCCCGAACGGTCCTCCTTGCAGACGCTTCGAATTGCCACTCCTCTCCTTGGGTCCACTGGTACCATTCCCGCCCTCGTCGGGCAACCTTGGTCGGCGTTAGCCCGTGCAGACGTCCGTCTTGGCTGGAGAGCAGGACCCATCGGGTATGCCCGTCGGGCGCCACGTGCCGGCGCTCCGGACGAAGTTGATAAAGGCCGGCGCCCCACGTGTTAGCCCACAGAGCGCCTCCTTGCTGGCGAAAGCCGGCCCCGGCCCGGATGGACTCTCCGTCGATGGACGTGACGTGCCGCGTCTCGGGAGCGGGAAAGTGCAGCAGGCCCGCCTCCTGGGTCCCAATCCACAGTCCGCCCTCCCGTCCCCGGAGCGCGTTCGTCGTCGTTGCGTTCGGAAGGTCCTGGGTTGCCCCAACCGGCTTCAGGAAGCGACGGGCCCCCGTGTCGTACCGCAGCACCCTTGCCGCTCCGGTGAGGTAGGCGCGGCGCCCTCGTCGATGGATGTCGACCGGACCTGATGTCTTGCCGATTGTCGCAAAAGACTCGGCCTTCGGATCGAAGCGATACAGGTGCGCCCCTTGGGTCACCAGAGCGGTCCCGTCTGCACTGAATCGAAGATCATGGAACGCCGCGTTTCGCTGGTCTTCCGACGAGGGATCGGCAAAGTCCACTTGTCCGTCCGGCTGCACGCGCCCCGGCCCCCGATTTTTATTCACAATCCAGACCTGCCCCTGCGCGTCCAGGTCGGCGCCCTTCACGAGGGTCACGTCCTGGAGGGTTTCGTATCGGAACCGTGTGCGAGAGAGGGGGCTCCCGGCCGCACGTTGCTCCCAGACGGCCAGATGGGTCACGAACCAGATACGGTCTCCACGCCTCAGAATCTCAACCAGGTGATGGCTGTCGAGGAGATGGGTACGAACGGCGCCGTGGGGCGCCACCTTGACGGCGTCGTGGCCCACACCGGCCCACACCGTCCCGTCCGGCATCGGCTCAAGGGCGAGAACGCTTTTTTCCCGGACCGAGTCCGGCATCGGGATGGGCCGAAACTGGTGTCCGTCGTAGACAACGAGCCCGTGCTTCGTCCCAATCCAAAGCAGGCCGTTGTTCGTCTGGGCAAGTGCCGTAATCTCCTTGTTGGGCAACCCCTCGGGGGTCGAGTACTGCAGATGGGGGATCGTGTCGGCCTGGACCTTTGCCCCTCCTAGACACATCCCTACAAGGAGAACCAGAAGAACAATGCGATCCACGAGCACAGGTACATCCGAACAGAGTGAATGGAGCCCTCTCCTACCGAACACTGTGGGGTGTTGTCTCTCCACTACCAAAAACCCTGAGCTTCTTAAAGATGATCTTTCCTCCCAGGCTCAGATACCGTCCGGTACTTGAATTCAGTGCGAAGCAAAAAGGACACCAGGGAGGCATTTCCCCTCTACGAATCAAAGCAGCCGGGGGCGCAGATGATCGGTTCTCGAGGCGAGACAAGCACACCGGCCTCAGTCCCTCCGATCGCCCCGAGAACATCAGGCGACGTCCGTCTTCGACCAACCAGAGGTTTGGGGCGTATCTGGGGTGCGGGTCGAGAAGACGGAAAAGACCGGGCTAGAAATCTGAATCGGTGGCCCAGAGCAATACAGGCCGCCCAATGCCGTCTACACCCGAGAAGAATGCATAACCCCCAGAGGAATCGGAATCTACACGGGACGTGACCACCGGGGAGACGCCTATGAGCCTGACGGATTTTGAAGTTAACGCCGGGCCTGAGTCGAATCCAAGCCTTTATTCTTGATTTTCACCCTCTCTTTCCCCAAGGAAATCCAAGCATTTAAGCCAAATAACACAGAACGGCGTTCTTTCCCTTCGACTCGAGTATGAACGGGAAACCTACCGAAGAAAACAGAGACGTGTAAGGGGGGCAACCGCGTCTTCGCTTATCCAGATTCTGTTTCGCAATCGGCACCAATTGGTTGATGCACGACCGATCTTTCTACGCCGCTCTTCACTGCCGAACACCCCGGTTGTACTGGACGACTGTGTTGGCTGGATTGCCCGTGGTGCTGGACGACTTTGTCGGGCTGGACGGCCATGTCAACCAAGTCCAGTAGCGTCGCGCCCCCTCAGAGACCGTTTTGATTTCACACGGTGGTGTCATAATCACCACGTGAGGTCTGCAGACCGCCCCCCGTCGGGTTCATCCTCAAATGCTTTGTGCGCTGTCCGTACAAGAAGTCGCTTCGGTAACGGGCAACGATCGAAAAATCAAAACGTCTCTTAGGAACGGGGAAGATCCTTCTCGACGCTCCATCGCTCACAGAGCTGTTCGAAGAGGTTGTATTCCTCGTCGGAGACACTCGCATCGGCGATGATTAGTCCCTTCAAAAACTCCAGGTATCCGTCGCCAAGTTCCTGCAGACGATCCCCCGCACGATCGGCAACGTCATCAGCCAATGATATCACACGCTCTCGGATTGCGTCGGGGCCTTCCTCCAGCAACGAGGCGAGATCGTCCGTCCGCGCCTCCACGTCGACACTGCCTTCCTGCTCCATGCGGCGTTCGAGCTTCTGCACGAGCATCTTCTCGGAAATGTGCTCGGTCCCGTCCGCATTCATGACGAGGTAGGACAGGTCGAACAGCATGCGCTTCAGCTCCTGGACCCGATCCGTCGAGGTGGATTCGTCTTCGAGGTCGGATGTCGCCATGTCGAAAAAGCTGGAGTCGTCGTCCCCTGCGTTTTCAGCAAATGGGTTTGAAGCTTCAGAATCGCTCATCGGTCGTGTGGTCTGGGAAGGTCTATGAGAATCGGAAGGAACAGAGGGGCTGATACGCGTCGATCTCTACAAAGTCTCAAGGTATGAGTCACAGCAACCAGAAGCACATACGGCCCCACTTCGGAATTGCTTCGTCCCTCGCCGCGCCGACGCCGGTGTCTCCCTCGTGGCCTTAGCTTACAAATATCCATACAGCGTGTCCACCCGCTCGCCCTGTGGACCGACGACGCCGTCTCCCCAGGTGCGTGGCCTGCTGCTGATGGGGTCGTACGTTTGAGTTGGAGCGCCACGAGTCTATTCCCCGTACACCTCGTCCGGGTCGAACACCTTGTCCCCCGCTGCCACCAGGGTGCCCTCCTCCGCACGGCGGTAGAAGCAGGACTTGTACCCGGTATGGCAGGCGCCCCCCTCCTGCTGCACCTTGAAGAGAAGCGTGTCGCCGTCGCAGTCCACCCGCACCTCCTCGACGGTCTGGGTGTGCCCGCTCGTCATCCCCTTCACCCACCGCTCCTGCCGCGAGCGGCTCCAGTACACCATGCGCCCGGTGTCGAGGGTCTCACGGAGCGTATCCTCCGTCATGTACGCCATCATCAGTACCTCATCGGTCGCCGCGTCCTGCACGATGGCGGGGACGAGGCCGTTTTCGTCGAAGACAACAGTGGCGAGAAGGGCATTCGGCGTGGACATGGAGATCGGCGTTCAGTGGAAAAATACGACCGTTCCGCTTCAAAGCGTGCCCGGCGCGATGGTTCATGCCTGGGCCCCCTGAACCCGCAGGTTCCTGAATGCGTTGATCGAACAACAAACCTCACACCCATCCTTCTGGCAATGCGGCGTTTTCTTTCGGTTCTGGTGCGGCTCCCTCGACTGCTGCTCGTGGGACTGGTGCGGGCCTATCAGTTGGTGCTGTCGCCGCACCTGGGCAATACCTGCCGGTTTCACCCCACGTGCTCGGAGTACGCCATCCAGGCCTTCCGCCAGTACGGGGCTGTGCGCGGCCTCATCCTCACCGTCTACCGCCTGGGCCGCTGCCACCCGTGGGGCGGGCACGGGTACGATCCGCCGCGGTGGTTTGGGGAGCCAAGGGCCGCAGGGGAGAGCCACGCATCGGACGGGGCGTCTGATGAGTGATGCGTGATACGTGAATCGTGAGGCTGCCCGTCATCTCACGTATCACGATTCACGTATCACTTCTTTGCTCCCACCACGCCCGATCCTCATCTGCCGGCGCGGGCACCGGTTCGGGCTCCGTCTCGGGCTGCGCGGCTTCTCCGTTCGAGGGTGTCGGACGGGGCGGGCCGCTGTCGGGCTGTTCGGGAAGGGTATCCAGACGGAGCAGGTAGCGGAAATAGCGCCCCATCGAGAAGTCGGGCATCTCGTCGAGGCGATCCCGAACGCGCTCCCGCTCGGTCTTCTGGACCTGGATCTTCTCTTTCGTCCGAGCGATCTGGTCGTTGAGGTCCTCGACCCGGTGGTCGATCAAGCGGCGGAGGCGGCGTTCTTCGGCGGGGGACAGGGCGTCGGGCACCTCGTCCT
>CAZTDC010000125.1:4223-8195 GCA_964612165.1 uncultured Salinivenus sp. | reverse complement strand
ACTCGAGCTCAACTTCCTCAATGCCTCGAATCGTCGCATCGAAGAGGGCAGTCCCACCACCCGAACCCAGCCCATCAATTGCGGATTTGAGGGCAGGAACATCGGAGGTGAAGGTCTGATCAACCCGACTGTTATCACTGAAGCTAAGAACCGAGGCCCGGTCTCCCGACACGAGATTATCCACAAACGTTTTCGCTGCGGTCTTCGCATCGCTCAGCTTCCCGCCACTCATACTTCCACTCCGATCAATCACCAGAGAGGACGAAATATTGCTAGAACCCGTCGTTCCCAGTTCTCGGACTGTCAGCTGTTGCTCGACGCCATCCTCTTCCAGCGTAAAATCGGAGTCAGTGAGTCCAGAAACGGGATTCCCCTGGGCATCGGTGACCGAAATGAGCGTCGTCACGTCCGGAAAAGCACTCACTCGAATCTCATTCGAGGTTACCCGCTGGGCCATGCTCGACTCCGCAAAAATGCCCATAAGGACAAGTACAGCAAGGGCCGAAATCCACTTTGAGTTGAAGGACATAAGAAACGAATAGAATTATAGAAACACGAAAACGAATCCCCCTACCAGCTCAGCCTATGGGATAACGCTCTCGAACCCGAGACCCAACTCTCCCTTGAGAAAGGTGAGAAGCGATCAAATCAACCGGCAAAAGAAGTCCTAAAAAGGATGCAGTCCCTCAGGTCTCTGAGAGATAGAATCGGGAACACCGAATGAGGCCATTTCAACCTCAAGGCTGAGAACATATGGATCGAGGGCCGGGATGTGGCTCACAAACGGTGCCGGTGTCAACTTCCAGTTATACAGCACCGAGGAGGGGGGAGAGGCGCTTGAAACCAATGACAGAACACCTCCCACCTTTCACCACGAGGCATTCGCTCTGATCGGGAATAGAATCCTCCGTGCAAGTTTCCCCGTACGCTTGCCTCTTCGATCAAAGCGAAGCAGCGTTATTGTCCGGATACCGAAATTCCGATGCGGTGACTGTTGTCAAACAGCGGGGAGCGGTCGTTCACGAAGGCGTAATCGACCGTGAAGCGAAGCTGGCCGTCGATGGAGCCCCCTACGCTCCCACCGAGCGTCAGATTTCCGTCTCGGAGACCGCCACGGGCCCCCACGACCACCTGCTGAATCTGTTGTTCGTACCCGACGCCGACATTAATAAAGTCGTCGGTGCCACTGGAAGAGGTGATGTCCCATACGCCGTAATTAACCTCGGCCGTAACGCCCTGGAACGAGCCGCCGGCCCCCACACGCAGGGTCTTCGGCAGCTGATCGGGGGAGAGTTCACCGAGGGCGCTCTGAATCGAGGCCCCGGCAAAGAAGTTGTCCATCGCGTACCGGGCGCCGACGTCAATGGAATATCCTTGATCCGTCTGCACCTCGAGATCCTGTCGGAGGTAGTTGAGCGAACCGCCGACGGACAGTCCTGCTGCCAACTCTCGGGCGTAGGAGACGCCCGTCACGAACTGCGCCACGGAAAAGGTCCCCTGCTGACTGTTGGTATCATCGTACCGCGGAATGTCCGTGACGCCCGAGCGCTCAATACTAAGAGCAAAGGTTCCAATGTTTGGGGCGGTATAGGCACCGGCAAGGGACGTGTACTGGCGATCAAGACCGAGTCCCTGGGCGAAGACGCCGGTCACGTCGTAAGACTCCACTCCGGCGATGCCCGCCGGATTCCACTTCACAGATGAAGCATCGCTGCCACCGGCCACGTACGCATTGCCGAAGCCGGAAGCCTTCGCGGAGTTCGAGAACTGGTAGAACGCATCCCCATAATTCTGAGCCGTTGCCGGCGTGCTCCACAGCGAACAAACGAGGAGAGCGGAGAGAAGCCCGACGAGGGACAGAACAGTCCTTCCCCGAGGAAGCGATGGAGTCAAGGAGGAAAGCATAAACTGAGTCATTTCGGTTCTCCAGAAGATGTGATAAGTGGTAACTCAAACATGAGGAAGTCGGTCAAGCCCCCGTAGAGGGACCGGGACCCGCCCGTCTGGGCGAGTCCCGGTTTAGGGTGCGTCTTACTTGGCGATGACCGACTTGAAGGTCTCCTCGGTCTGGCGATCGCCGTCCTTCGCAACGATGCGGAGGAAGTAAACCCCGTTGGAGAGCATATCGCCACCGTCCGAACGACCCTGGAAGGTCATCTCCTGCTCACCCGCGGACATCGACTCGCCGTTGACAAGCGTCCGCACAAGGCGGCCGGCCTGGTCGTAGGCCTCGATTGTGACGGCAGCGTCGCGGCTCAGCGTGAAGGTGAGCGTCGCGCCACTCTGCGTCGGGTCGAAGGGGTTCGGGAAGTTGTGGAACCCAGTGACCGCGAGGGCCTCAGATTCGGCCACGAGATCGAGCGTGCCCGTGTTGCCGGCGTTGTCGTTCACCGCGAGGCTGACCGACACGCCCGGTTCGCTCGGGGTGAAGCTCACGACGCCCGTGTCCTCATTGTACGAGGTCTCAAGCTCCGTGGTCTCACCGCCAATCGTCTCCGTGGCCGTCACCGAAGAGGAGTCAATGCCTGCCTTCGAATCCGTCGCCCGGACGCGAACGCCCGATTCGATGGTCCGCGAGACGACCTCAAGCTCAGGAGCCTGCTTGTCCGAGGTGACGCGGAAGTTGGCAACCGATCCTTCATTGCCCGCCCTGTCCCGAACACCGTCGCTCGATGGGTAATCGAAGCTGGCCAGGCGGCCGCTTCCATTGAAGTCGGGAGCCCGCGGATCGTTGGCGTTGAGGACAACAAGCTCAAGCCCGCTGTATTCGAGATCGTCGAGATTGTCGACCAGGGAGAAGCTCACCTCCATTCCTTCCTCGGTCTCCGTGAAGCTGAGCTCGTCGGGCGAGAGGCGAACGATTCCCTTCTCGATTTCGACGACACCAGCGGTGTCAGTTTCTACACTCTGTGTCGCGTAGACGTCCACGAACACCGTGCTTTCGTCGAGGCCCGACCCGGTGGTATCACCGATGGCCGGGTCCTGCGCGATGAAGGTCACCGACGGATCTTTTCCGACCAAGTCCGTCTGCGAGCGGACGACCGGCTGGCTGTCGTCGACGATGAAGTTGGTCGTGCGATCGACGCGGTTGCCGTTGTCGTTCTCAACCGTGAATCGCGCCGTGTGCATGCCCTCCTGAAGGTCGAGTCCAGCAATTGGATCCGTGCCACCTATCTGGGCATCACGGAATTTCACTGCCTCGTTGGAGCTAAGTACATTGGCGGACTGCACGCCAATGTTCGTGCCGTCAATCCAGAGCCGGGCGCTGTTGTTAACCACGTTGCCAACCGGATCGCTTACGATGACGCTGAAGAAGCCACCGCTGGTCGGCTTGGTGGTGTAGACGCCCGTCTCTTGATCGTCGAACCAGAGGTTGTCGACCGTCATGGTTCCGGAGTTCGCCTCATTCGCGTTCTGGAGCACGAGCGTGTACCGCTTGCCACTCAGATCGTCGATGGTGAAGTTCACTTCATTGGCGTCGGTGTCGATCGACTTGTCGACCACGACGTTGTTGAAGTCAAACTCTTCATTCACCCTGTCGACGGTGGCAACGTTGAGGAGCTCCTCGTCGGACGCATCGACGGTTCCGTCTTCGTTGGCGTCCACGATGTCGTCCTCATTATAGGAGAAGGTGACCTCCGCTGTGTATCCGGAGCGAATGTTCGCTCCGTAGCCCTCGAAGTTGTAGGCGTCACCAATCTGCCCGAGATCCTGCTGGTTCATCGCCTTGCTCTGAAAGGCGGCCGGATCGGACTTGACGAACACCGAGCCGTTCGAGTCGAGCACCTTCTCGTCGAAGGTTGCGACGAAGTTGCTATCCTCGGAGGCCACAGTGCCACCGGCATTGGCGGACACCGGATTTACGGAGACCGTCTCAACGTCCATCGCCACGCTTCCGTTGTCCGTGACGTTGACCGCGAAGGCCTGATAGCTGCCTCCACCAAGCAGGTTGGCGTTTCCGCCGGCAAGATT
>CAZTDC010000125.1:0-4123 GCA_964612165.1 uncultured Salinivenus sp. | reverse complement strand
CGGACTTCGACGTTCGCGTCGCTCAGATCGCCTTTGTCGACGTCGAGGAGAAGGCCCGGCACATCTGTGCTGGCGATGTTGTCGTTATCCGCCGGACTCGTCGGCGTCCACGAGCCGTCTTGTCCAACATCGAGGCTCAGGGTCGTCTCGGTATCAAACCGCCGCTGGGCGAAGGCCGACGGCGATCGTTCGGCCGCTGTGACGCGGAACTGGACCGTCGACCCGTCGGGCACCTCCTGCGGATCAATGCGGACCTGCTGCTCGCGATAGCGATCGACCCCAGCCGTCGATCCAACCTGATCGCCGGTTTGGCTGAGATCCACCGTCTTCAGCGTGGTGAAGTCGCCCCCATCCACCGAGACCTCGAGTTTGGCCGACTGGGCGTAGTTATCCGCCACAATGTTCAGCGTCTCATGCTCGGCGTTGAATCCGGCGATGTAGGCCTGCGGCTGGTTGGCCACGAAGGTGTACTCGTCGACCATCTGCCGATTGCCCAGGTCGTCGGACGTGTACAGACGCACCCTATAGAGCCCGCCCTGGGCGAGGTTACCAGCCTCGAGGGTATACCCCGAACTCAGCTCACTTTCGGAGAGAGTCGCCACAATGGTTTCCTCAGAGGGCTCACCATTGTTTTCGTAGGGCGTGAGCGACGAGCCCGGATTATTCGCCTCGTAGCGCTGAAGGGTCACTTCCGCCTCCTGGAAGTCTCCGCGTTCGTCGGAGCCGACGCGGGCCGAGACGTTGTGCGTCCCGTCCAGCAGGTTGAAGTTGGAGAAGTTCGTCTGCGCATTGCTCCACGCTCTGCTCTGCCGCGTCGAGAGCTCCGACCCGTCGAGCGCGAGGAGTCCGTCCGGTGCCGTCAGATCCACCTCGGCACGCGTGACGGGGACTTCCTGCGGATTGTCGGCATTCCCGACGCCGAAGCTCGGCTCAGAGGGGAAGCCGCCCGTTCCGAGCAGGTCGTAGTTGGTGCTGTCGGCACCGATGGCCCGGAACTGGTGCACGCCGTCAAGGCTGCTGACCGGGACACCACCGTAAGCGGACGCAATATCATCGGCCGTGAACGACTGCGAGAAGGTGCCGTCTTCGCCGACAACCGTCTCGCCGAGGGTCTGCCAGTTATTGCTTCCGTCCGCAAAGCGGGCCTGGAAGCGCACCGCCGCAACGTCGGCACCGGCGTTTGCCTGTAGCATCAGGGAGCCTCCCCCGATGCGGGCGCCCCCGAGATCGACGATTTCAGCACGCTCAGAGCCTCCGTTGTTCGTGTTGTCGATGGTTATTGTCGTCGTCTGCGAGGACACGAACTCTTCCTCATTGTTCGTGACCGCAACCGTCCGAACCTCGTATTGTCCGTCCGGATAGTTTCCGGCGTTGAACGTCGCCGTGAAGGGTGCAGAGGGCGCAGCCAACGTCTCGAAGTTCTCCGCTCCCGGACGCTGAACCTCGTAGCGGACCCGGTCAATATCGTCTGCGTTGGAGGGCTCAGCGGCAAGCGGGATGTTGGCTCCGCCGACCTGATACCCGTCCTGGAGACTGGTGAGAACCGCAGAGGGCTGCGCGGTACTGAGCACGTCGAGATTTCCAACCGACTTGCCCTGATACCGCGGCGACGCCGTCGGCTGGTTCCCGAGGGAGTCGATGAATGCCACTCTGTGCGGAGGCGTCAGTCCCGGCGTCATGTTGAAGCTCACATTCTGCGGAATGTCCTCCGGAATCTGATAGGTGACCGTGAACTGGCGGCCATTACGCTCCACCTGCCCTTCGATCCGCTCAGGGAAGACACTTCCGTCGTCGAACAGGAACTCGCCTGTGGCAACGTCGTCGCTACCAACCTCGTAGACGACCTCGATGGTGCTTCCGGCATTGACCGGCTGGAGCGACTGCAGGGTGCTGTCCTGATTGATCGAGGAAATGGTGTACGTCGGCGGTTGATTGTCCACGCGCACCGACCGCTCGATCGGGGGCAGCTCGTTCCCTGCATCATCGGTCGCTCGGATCCGAACGACGGCCACGTACTCCGCCAGGTTCGGATTCTGAAGAATGGTGTTTGCGAGCGCACCGTCTTCCGTGTTGAAGGTACGGACGAAGGGGTTTTCAGCAGTAGGATCGTCAATCGGGCTCCCGGTATAGCTGTCCCCATTGCTTCCGCGTGCGTCGACGGTGATGTTCGCGTCCTGCAGATCGTCGGCGCTCGACTCCACCTGGAGCTTGGTCGTGCCCGTAACCTTCTCTACTCCACCGATCGTTTCGGCCTCAGGGAAGCTGACGGTAGCGGTCGGGGCCGTTTCGTCGTAGAGGAGCGAAACGGCATTCGTGCGCACCGTATTGCCGGATCCATCCTTGAATTCGGCGAACGCGTAGTACGTCTCCTGATCCGTCAGGCTTACGGATTCCGGAACATCAACGGTCTGGAAGCCAGCCCCCGTGAAGCTCTCCAGCTTCACCGGACTTGACAGGTCACTCGATGCACTGAGGTAGACCCGATATTCGACGAAATCCGGGATGGTCGCACTGAAGTCACTGGTATTCAGAACGATATCGAAGAACCGATCCGTGCCTCCGTTGTTGTCGTCCTGGCGCTGAATTACCGACTGGTTAACAGAAAGGATCTTGTCTCCCGTCCGCTCATCGGCGACGGTGAATGGCTGTGTGAGCTCCGGCGTTTCATTTCCGCGGCCATCTCCAACCCGGACTTCGAGATCGGCGCTACTCACACTGCCGTCGTTCAGGCTCGACAGGTCAGCCGTCACCGTTACCTCAAGGCTTCCATCACCGAGGGTCTGCACGTTGGTAATCTTGCCGCCGGCAATGTGCTCGGCGACGGTGTTGTCCCAGTTGATGCTGGCCTCGGGAATCTCAAAGTCGACCCGCGCGAGGTTCGTCTGGAGCTCGAACTGATCCGAGATCTCGAACGTGAAGCTGGTTTCTCCGCTGGCGTCCACGTCGATCTCGCTGGCACTCGACGGCGGAGTCGTATCAACACCGTCGAAGGTCGAGTCGTCGATCGCGACGAGCTGGGCGACCGGCGCCTGGTCGTCGGCGAAGACCGTGAAGCTCCCGTTCGTCGCCAGGGCCTCGGCGTCGGTCTGGCTGTTGCCAAACCCATCGTCGTCCACGCGGGCAATCACCTGGTACTCGTTGCCCACCGCCTGGTCCGGATCATTGTTCAGGAAGCTACCCGCGGTAACGCCTTGCGAGAAGAGCTGTCCATTCTGATTCAGAGTTCCTCCGACCACGAACCAATCCCCGCGCTGGTCGCCGCTCGCGTTCGGATCGATATCGACGGCGCGGGCCCGGAACGTAATGGCCCCGTTGTCGGCCACATCCTGGTTCGTTTCAACCTCCAGTGCATAGGCGCCCTGCGTGCCGACGACACTACTATCACTTGGGGCCACGTAGCTTACTGCTTCCGGACTGACCTTCGACTCCTCCGTCGCCTTCAGGCTCAGCTCGCCCTGGTTGCCGGCATCGTCGACGGCGCGGACGCGGAAGCTCGGATCGGTGCCCTCAGCGTACTCGGAGGAGGTGTAGTTCTTCGTCGCGCCGTCGTAATCGACCGTGGCGACGAGCGAGTCGACCGTTCCACTGCCGCCGTTCGTGTACACGCGGTAGAACCCGGTCTGCGAGATTCCTCCCTGCAGGTCGCTCCCGTAGGCCACTGTGGCACCGCCTCGAACTTCGGAATCCGCTCCGTGCGTGATGTCGAGAACGAACCGCCCGTCCGACACCGGGGTGGCCTGCACCTGCGGCTTCGTCGGAGCGGTGTTGTCGGTCGGGAGAGCATTCGTAAAGGTCTGTGCAGCGCGGTTTCCGTTTGCATCGAAGGCAATCACTTCGATGTCGGTATCCTGGTCGTCTTCGTCCGACCGATACTTCGGATCGTCGCCTTCGGCCACCTCACTGACGACGCCGTACGTGCTTCCGGACTGGAGCTGCATCTCGGTCCGCGGCTGACCGATTCGGCGGAGGTCTGCGGCCACGCTATCGGCATCGCTCACGTCGGCCGTGACCTCGATTCCGTCGCCGATGGCCGCGACGCCGTCTCCGAGCGAGTCGGTGTCCGTCGAGAAGTCGTACTGCGCATTCGAGATGACCGGACGCTGCGCGTCGAGGGGCGTGTTGG
>CAZTDC010000124.1:0-8195 GCA_964612165.1 uncultured Salinivenus sp. | reverse complement strand
GCTACGAAGAAAGCGGCTCAAGAAACGTGTCGTCGGGGCCGGTTTTCGCGTAGGAGAGCCCTGTGTAGCGGTGGAAGAACGAGCCCTCGTCGCCCTCATGCCTGGCGACAACGAGCCGACGCCGCACCATCTGGTCCGAGTGCTCCTTGCCGTGCCCGTCCGGGTGGAGCCCCGCATCGGCCGTCATGAGGTGGGGAACGCGCAGCTCTATCCACATGGCTTCTCCGGCGTTGCGGCGGCCCCAGAGCATGATGTGCTTCGGGTCCGCCTCCGCTTCGCCCAGCGACACTTCCCGGTCGGGCTCCCCCAGGGTCCCGGCTCCCGGGACGGGTCCTGCGGCGACCACGCGCATAGCGTCCCCAAGGCGACGGAAACGGAAGTTCCACTCTGAGGTAAACACGTCCGCTCGGGTCCAGCGGGCCTCCGGGGCGTCTCCCCAGTGAGACAGCGCGACGGCATCGGGGGCCTCCCCAAGAAAAAGTGCCTCGCCGGGAAGCTCGTCGGGCAGGGCCGAGCCAGGGGGCGTGGCGAGCCAGCTTCGTAGCGTCATGGGAAGCGATTCGTTTGTAAGAATGCGTGTCGGCTTCAAGAATGCATGTCGGCAGGCGCGCAAGCGGCCAGGCACTTACGAGCGGCGTTCGGCGACCCGGCCAGCCTCCCCGACGTAGTCGTTCCAGGCAGGGGCAACCGCGGCCAAAAAGGCCTCTTGCTGCTCCGTCTCCTCGAGCGTGGCCGCCGCGCGAAGCGAGGCGGGCGGGCGCTCTGGCGAGACGCCGTCAGGGCTCTCTACGCGGTCGTCCTCGCGCAGCCCGTATGCGCGACGCTCTTCCGCCTCCGCCAGCGCCCCGAGTCCCAGAACGGTCCCGTCCATGCCCTCCGGCTCACCGATATACTCAAGCGAGATCGATTGCAGATGCCCCTGCACTCGACCCAGGCCGCGAGAGGTGCCCATCCCAACGCGCAGCTTGCCCTCCATCAGGTCCCGGAGCACGTACGCCATCCAGCCGAGCTGCCACGTCTCAAAGTTGGTGAGGTCGAATTGAGTGGCGAAGCGCACCCCAGCAGGCATCACCTCCAGATCAAACTTGGCGCTCCCCGCCACGCCCCCGCTGACCCGGTCGATGCCGATGCCATCCCGCAATTCGGGCTCTACATCCCGATCATCCTCGACCAGATAAGCATCCCCGATGTGGAAGCGGCCCTTCCAGTGCGTGCTCCCAAAAAGCCGACAGGCCGGACATGACCGCTGGTAGTAGTGGGCCTCCGTATCGTAGGCGTGGGGATCGTCCGAATTTTGATCCAGCTCTCGGAAGTGCCAGCCACACCCCTCCACGTCGGCGTTCTCGAACACCCCGCACACGCTTTCTTCCTGTAGCGTGCGGGAAATCCGCTCGGCGTGGCTGCGGAGGACTCCCTTGAGGCTGCTTCCCGGCAGGAACGGCTCCGGCTCCCCGCCGCGGCGCGTGCGAACGAAGGTCATGTCCGCCCCCCCGACGACCGCGTCGCCACTTTTGACGAGGAGGGGCTCCTCCGTCTCGAGCTCGATCTCAAACGTGCACTGGTTCAGAAGCTTTTTCAGCATGGCAGAAATGCGCTGTGGAAGAAGTTCGCAAAGCGAGCGCGCTGCAGTGGCCCGGTCTCATCCCAGAAGCTCCTCGATGCATTCGTCCAGGAAATCGTCCGGGTCGACGGTCGACTGGCCTGCTGCCCCGGTGCGGGATTTGAAGTACGCCGACGCGTTGTCCATCGAGTCGAAGCGCGCGTCTCGGACCGAGAGGTCCTCCAGGCGGCACCGCCCCAGTCCGCGCGAGGTCTTGGCTCCGATGGCCACCTGCTCCCGCTGCATCTCGCGCACGCCAATGGCCAAAAGCCCGAGTTCCATGGGCGTCGGGCTGTCTGCGGCGAGGGTAACGTCAAAGACCGTGTCCGACGGGACCACCTCGTAGTCGAACTTCACCTCGTTGACGGCCCGCCCTCGATCCCGGTCGATCCCGACCCCGTCGCGGATCTCCACCTCTCCGGAATAGGTCCGCTCGTCCACCTCCAGGTCCGGCACCCGAATCTTGCCGGCCAGATACGGGCTTCCAAACAGCGTGCAGGTGCAGCAGAGCCCGTCCAGAAACGAATCGGTGCGCGGCTCCGACCACTCCGACAGGTCGGTCGGGTCCGGTGCCTCGACGTCTTTGCCGTGGAGATTGGCACGAACGTGGTCCAGCGTGGGACACTCCTCCGCCGTTGGGGTCCAGGAGGACTCCTCATCCTCCTCGGGCGGATACAGCAAGCAGCTGCCAATTCCGGCCTCCTCGAGGATAGGCGTCTGGCAGAGCCGCTCCAGGTGGCTGCGTAGGGCGCCTTTCATGCTGCTGCCAGGGACGTACGGGCGGCCATCGGCGTGGCGCACGACACCCGCGTCGGTAATCGAGGTCGATCCGACGCCCCCGCCTACGTGAAGCGCGCTCAGCATCCGAAGACGACCTGTAATCTCAACCCGTCGTGAGAGCTGGAGAGGCCATTTGTGTCGTTCAAGGGACATGGTAGCGGAGAAATAGTTAGGCGGAAAGCAGTGCGAGGAGCGACGATCGTGAAGCGATGGGCGCTGGGCGATGAACAAGGGTCAAGTTTGGGCAGTGGACGGGTGGGCTCAGTGGCCAGCGACGTGGCAGTGTGAGATGAGGTGCTCGAAGTAGGCGCGAAGCACGCGCATCTCTGCGGCCTCTGCGCGGGCCTGCGGAATGCCAGCTTTCTCCACTGCGGGCGTCGCATAATCGTTTTGAATCTCGTCAAGTTGGTCGGCCAGCGCGCTCCAGAAGTTTGCCTTGTCGTCCTGACCGGCCGTGCGGCGCCGCTCGGCGCGCTTTTTCAGAAACCCGCGGAAGGTGCTCGGCGAGGAGCACATCCGGGCGGTATTGATTACCGCTCGTAGCTGGTTTTTATTCACCGCGCCGAGGCCCTCGGCGAAGGCGTCTTTGGTCTCGACCGCGACGGTCGCGGCCTCGTACAGCGCCCAGTCGTGGCGCCGGAGCCAATCGCGGAGCTCTTGGGACGGGGATGTCTGCGCGTGGGAGGCCATGGGAAAGGCTGGGGCGGGCTGTTCCGCGCGGATTGGTTCTCGGCAATTAGCGACTAGTGCTGGTTTGGTAGTTGTACTCCGCTACGACGTGGCCCACGAAGGCCTGCGCGTAGCCGACCCGCAGTCGGCGGGCGATCGTCTGCCGGAGGCGATCCTTCGCTTCGGAAAGGTCCTCGTCCTCGCTCCGGAGCCCCTCGACGTGCGGATCGTCCAGCGAACCGAGCAGGGCCTCCGCGTCCTCGGCGGCGCCCTCGATGTGATTGCGGAGCTTATCGAGCAAGTCGCTCCCAAAGCCCCCAGACCAAACATCGCCTGTGTTCGTGTCGCGGCCCATCTGCGACTTAATGTAGTCGGCGATGGCGCCGTAGGTCGAGGCGCTCAAAGCCAGGCGCTCCAGCTTGTTCATCTGGCTGGGCCGCTCCCCAAAGACATCGGGATCGGCAGCCGTGCGGCCGAGCTTCTCGATAGCCTTCCGGTCATCGATATACATCTCGTCGCTGCGCTCGGCGATCTGATCGTCAATGCGGCGCTGCAGCTGCCGCCGGGCATCGCGGGCCGCAAAGGCTGGAGAGTCAGGCATGGGCATTGGCGAGGTGTTCGTGGAGGTGTGTGTGAATAGGACTGCAGACGCGGACCCGGCCAAACCCGAAGTGGCGGCGCAGGCCGATCCCGGCCCCTTCGACATGCCTGAGGGCGTTGAACAACGGCTCATCGAGGTCCTCGGCCCGAAAAACAAGCACACTTCCGGGGGCGAGCCCCTGGGCGCTGCGGTGCGGGAACTCTGCCATCCCGTTCCAGGACTGCACCTGGGTCGGGCGGGCGATCTGGTGGGCTTTCTCCAAGTCCTCCAGTGCAGAGGCTGCGGGGTGCTCCTCTTCATGGGCGGCCTGCAGCAGGGCCGCCCCGTCGGGGGCAAGCGTGGGCCGAAGAACGTCGTCCACGAAGAGGGCAGGCGTCTGAAGGGTAAGCGAGACGAGCGGTCCTCCGGGCGATTCTCCGCGCTGCTCGCACCACTCCCCCCAGCGCTCATTGAACTGATTGATGCGCTGCTCGAGAGGAGGCAGGGCTGGCATCATCGTCGAGGGGGCAACCTCCTCGAACGCCTGGACCTGGCACGTGCCCAGCCCCCGCGATCGAGCGGTCCCAACCTGCAACGTGGCACCCTGCAGCACCGAGCTGAGAAACTCTATCACCTCCTCGGTGCCTGTCACGTCCGCCTGCACGGGAGTGGGGGATAAGTCTCCGCCCGCCGTTCCCGTCTTTTCGCTGATCACTTCTCGGGAGTACAGGATTCCAGACGCGGCCCCCTGGCGACGGCGGTCGAGCCCGACGTGAGCCTGGGCACGCGTGCTCGGTTCCGGGGGGCGAAAGAACGAGGCGTCCGGCGCCGCGCCCAGGACTCCGGACATGTCGGTCAGCACCTGCGAGCAGTCCTCGGCGCGGCACAATCGGAGCGCGCGCAGGCCCTCGGCGTTGTCGCGCAGGGCAAACAAAAGCGCGTCGAAGAGCACGTCTTCTATGCCGTGCCCCCCCTCCTCCCGGAGCCCCCCGTGCCGCTTGCAGGTGCGCAGCGTGAGGGGCGCAGGGGCCACCTCGCCAGGCATGCCTGGATCGCTGGGAAGCAGCGCCGAGGTGCGGCACCCACGCGGCCCAAAGAGGTCGTCCATCGACGGCGTCTCCTCTGCGCCCGTGGCGGCTCCCTTCTCGGCGACCGCTGCGAGCGCGCCCCGAAGCGTAGTGGGCGGCACGGCCGGGGGCAGCGCGTAGCGGTTGGAGGTGTCCCGCGCCTGGCTGACGGCCAGCGGCGCTTCGAGGGTAAGAAGTAGACGGTTTGTTCGCATCGACCGATAATCCGTCGTAAAGATTGACGAGAAAACGCGAATCGCAATCAGTCCAGCTAATGACTGCTCATCTCGTCCATTGCGTTTGCCATTCGATATAGCGAGAGCTCATCCAGTGCTTTCTTGTGTAGGAGCGCATGGAGCGGGTAGGGTGGGGAGTCGAGGGGTTCGGAATCGGAGTCAGAGTCTCGGATCAGCTCAGAGGACTTTAGCTCAAGCCTACAGGCTCCGTGACCAGTGCTTGCCTCCCCACCAATCTGATCGGTCGCCGCAACCGCGGCAGCGAGAAGCACCAACTCCGCGGGCACGTCTTGAAACTCAATAAGAGGGGTAACTGGAATCGTCCCGGTGAGGGTCGAAGCGTAGGACGCGTCCGGATAGTCGTATTCACTCGAGAAGAGCGCCCCTTTGGCTGCCCCCTTCCGGCGGCGATCGATGCGGAGGCGAGTCAGTACATCCGTCGAACGGCGTCGACCCGAAGAATGCTGGGAAGCAGTGAGCGGGTTCTCCTCGTGTACGTGAGCGTCGCCGACCTGTAGACGCGGGCCGGTAAAGACATTCCCGAACAGGCGACACACGACGCACGGATCGTGGCTCTGGCACATTTCCTCAGGGCGGGGGGCTAGGCACCGCTCGTCTTGGACGCGGTCACCCCGGCGCCGAAGCCCGAGTCGCCACTCCGGCTCCAGTTCAGAAATCTCGTTTAACTGTCCCACCACCCGCTCGGCAGTCATCCGGAGTGCCCCTTTTAGGGCTGATCCGGGCACGTACGGCTCCCCGGCCCCGTCACGGCGGATCGTCCGGTCGAGGAGGCCTTCCGACCGACCGGTGCCGATGTGCGTGGCGCCCTCAAACCGAATGTGGAGGGACGTGTCAACCGACAAGGAGTCCATAACTAAGACGCAAGCCCTTGAGACAGAAGCTGTGTTAGAGGGCGCTAATTCGAAAGCAGCGCATAGACGTCAAGTACGTCGAGCAACGGCGTCGTGGCCTGGTACGTCTGATCGGGCAAACTGGAGCCCGAGGACGCCGATGGGCCGTGCTCCACGAAGGGCATCTTGACCGAAGCGCTGCTGGGGACGTGTTTGCCGGCTGGATCCGTCAGGGCTTCCAGGGCCTGCCACGTGTCCCGCCGCCCCTTGGGCGCACGGGCCACGACGTGCGTCCACTGCCGCATCGCCTGGGCCGGGCTCGCAAACAGGCTCTCCCGAAGCGCCTGAAGCTTGTTGCCGGGCACCTGACCAGCCCGCCACTGCTTGGCTACATCCACGACGGTCTTTAGCTCGTCGATCGTGAAGGGCCGCTGGGTGAGGGACGCCTCGTAGCCGGTTGCCGTGTGGCGCGGGCGTAGGGCATGGTCGCGGATGTGGGACAGTGAGGCGCTCCCGGAACCGGTGACGCGATGGAAATCGAGAGTGCTCACTTCCCGATCCTCCGCCTCAACCAAATGGTAAGTCCGGTCCTTGGCGCTCCGCTCCAAGCTGTGGGCCAGGCGGCGCAGCACGGCCATCGGCACATGCGGATCGGCCACCACCACTCCTGTGCCCATCGTGAGGCGGGAGCGGCTGAGCGCGTCGAGCGGGGCCTGGCCGAAGAGGTCTCCGGTCCGGCGCTCGATGCGACGCGTGAGCGCCTGGGCGACCTCCAGCGCAATGTCGTCGGCCGTGGCCAAAAGGACGTCGTCGCCTCCGAGGAAGATAATTTCCCAGGGTAGCGTCCCGGCCTCTCCCCCCTTGGGAGGCCGTGGGCCGTGCTCGGCGAGCGTGTCGAAAACGGCCGTCTGCACCGCCTCGGCGAGCCCGCCCGACAGCGCCTCGTACTGGTCCCGCGTCTGAATTTGCTGGATGGTCTTGCCGAGGCTGTTCCCGTCGGCCTGGATCAGGGCCACCGATCCGTTTCCTGCCTCGGCGACCGCGTTTAGGTCGGCCGGTACACAGTCCGCAAGCACATCTGCAGACAGGGTATCTGTAGACATGGCATCTGCAGATGTGGAAGGCGCGTCGGCCTCGAGATGAGCGGCAAACCGGGCCAGGACGCTTCCCTCTTCCTGCCCGCCCCGAACCCGGCGCCCATGGGTGGCCTTGCGGGCGCACACCGAGCACAGAAGCGTCCCGTCGTCGCTGATCTCCGAATCGGTCTCGGCCGGGCGGGTGCCGCAACTGCCGCACGGGCGTGTCATTGCGCCTAGAAGCGGCACGTCGGGGTCGGTTTGCGGGGCGCGGTTGCGGGCGTCGGTGGTCTCGAACGTGAGGGCCGCGAGCGACGCGGACACGTCGCCCCCGTCGAACGGCACAGACGCGCTGTAGACGCGGGCCCCCGGAGCGTGTTCTTTGTACGTGTCTTCCACCGTCTCTGCTACCTCTTCGGGGTCGGGGCCGCCGTCCTGCACCCCAAGAAGCACGACCCCTCCTCCCTGGCGAAGCGCCGTGACGGCCTCGCCGTACTGGTTGCGGAGGGCCTCCGGAATTTTGAGGCGCTCGGCCCGGTCCAGAAGCGCGCTGGCCCCGCGCCAGCCGCGCAGGCGACTGCCGTTGAAGATATAGGACTGGACGCCGCCAACCTCGACCTGAACGAGATGCGCAATAGCGTTTGCCATCAGACTAAGCCGTCAAACCAAGCGGTCGAACTGAGCCGACAAACCGGAAGGCGGCGCTGTAGGATAAAACTGGGCCCCTCGAATATTTGAATCGGTTTGAAGTTGCTGAGAATACGGCAGAAAGTCAATACCGGCCCGGAAAGATCGGCATGCAAAGTTCCTGGTCGCTGGTCTGCTCCGCCCAGGGCCCCGATTCCTCCGGAGAACACTACGAGGGGAACCCCATGGGGCCGTCGGCTTCTCCTCTACGCGGGCACGGGGCGGCGCAGATGACGCTGGGGAATTCACCGGGGGAATCCTGAATTCAGTGCCGTTTGGGAGAATTCGAGCCCGCGGCACTGAACTCACCGTCCCTGCCGAGAGCGCAGCGGGGCCATTCAACCAGGAGGAAAGACCACGCGCGGCCCCCGCCGCGGACAACACCCCTGCCTGCAAAATGCCGGGAGCCACCCACGCCCGGAAAACGGGGCAGTCCTTGGCCCCAGGGTTCCTTATTTGCCGAGCACCTTGAGGCGGCCGAGCCCCATGGAGGTGGATTTCCCCAGATGAAGGTCCTCCGCCCGCCGCAGCCACCGCGCCCAGATGCGCCGCGCTTCCGCCGGAGCGTCCAGGCAGAGCGTGCCTACGATCCCCCCGGCCGGATGGCGACGCTCCTGCCGATGACTGTACCGCTGGTCGTCCGTCCAGC
>CAZTDC010000123.1:6694-8231 GCA_964612165.1 uncultured Salinivenus sp. | reverse complement strand
GAGTGCTCACGCTTCCTTGAAACCGATCCGTCTTACTGACTCCCGTTTCCTATCCTATCTTGTCAGGAGCTCTAAAATGTCCCTCCCTCTCGGGGCCTCTCCGAGCTATCAAGTGGTAATGCGATCTATCGAGCGTAGATTGATACTGAAATCGCGAAATGCGACGCGCACAAGGCCCCGATGCCCCTGTCTATCCTGCGATCACTCGTTCCTCCTCGATTTCGGCGAACTGGCTGTAATGGTCGCTCACGCGAATTCCCCATCCAGGCTCTGCTGGAGCGAACCAGCGACCGTTACGGAACCGGTACTCCGAGGTGTCCAGCGCAAAGTTGCTCCACCGGTCGTCTTCAACAAACGAAATGTTTTCTCGGAGCTTGGCAAGGTGAACGCTCATAACTTTTCCTAACTCACTCTGCCAGTTGTGAGGAACGAGGCCGGCGTTGTACTGACTCGCAATGTCGGCCATCCGAATGGCATTTGAAAACCCAACCGTCCGGAGGTCCGGTTGCACGACATCGAAGTGATTAGCACTTACCCATCCCTCTACGTCTTCGGCCGTTTTGATGCTAGCATCGTTCCCCCACATCGCCGTCTCTCCATCGGCCGTCCGGACATTCAGCCCCTCACTGAACATGGTCTGCCGAAGTGAACTGTACGTACTTTGTTTTTCTGGAACCAGCTCCTCAATCCAGTACAGTTCGTAAGTATCGGCAGACTTGAGGAATTGAAGCCCCATGCGGAGCTTGTCTTCGTATCCGTTATTTGCGTCTGCCATGATGTTAAAGTTTGCCCCTACGGCGCTCCGGGCCGCCGCCACGGCTTCTATGTCCCGCCGCACTCCCTCATTGGTATCCATCCACTTGTTTAAGCGCCCTACCTTCATCTTCAAGGCTCCGTACCCGTCTTCTTTCGTCTGGGCTGCAAGGTTACCGATGACCTCAGGACCTCGACCTAACTCGACATCTTTGAAGTAGATCGTTCCGTCATAGGCATCAACGCCCTCCTGCACTGGGGTCCCGAACAGGGCATATACCGGCTTTTCTTTCAGCCGACCCGCTAGGTCGAGCAGAGCGCTCTCAAACCAGGCGTACTTGGGGTCCAACAGAAAATCCTGAAAGTCCGGGGCAAGGCTCTGAATCTGGTCTCCGCTCCAGGTATAAGCCCGAAGCGGATTAGTGCCGATCATTTTTTCCTTCAACCCAGCGATGGTGTCCTCATCGATGGGATCATATCCCTCTACGGCGAGTCCAGTAGTACCGTCCGCTAACACTACCCGAACGAGCCGAATTGACCCGGTTTTGCCCTTCGCCTCTTCATCCTGTGCGTTCATGGCAATGGGACGATGAAACGCGCCAGGGACGCGCAAAACGGTAATCTTCTCGATGGGGGGCGCTTCTTGGCCTGACCACGCCCTCCATGCGGTTGTCGGTGATAGGCCCGCGAGCGCCGCGGAGGTGAAGGCAGTGCGCAGAAACGTGCGGCGGCTTGTCTCAGACCGTGACATCAGTACGGGTGGCCTTATTGGAACAGATGCGCT
>CAZTDC010000123.1:0-6594 GCA_964612165.1 uncultured Salinivenus sp. | reverse complement strand
GAGTACGACCATTCGGGCGAGGTTGCAGGAGCCTCCCCCGTCGGAACGACGTGAACCCGATTGGGAGAACCAATTCCATCGATACGAATCTCGTATCGGCGGCGATCGGGCTGCCCCCGAAACGCGCCGTCAGTTGCGCCTCCAACCCGAAGCGTTCGCGTTGAGTCGGTCCACGTCATCGTCCGTCTGGTGTACTTGCCTTCGCGGTACGCCAGTCCAGTGCCGGCGTCGGCATACACTGAAGACTGCCCATCCGCCCCCGCAAAGACCCGAAGGTGGAGCGTCGCCTCCGACCTTCCCCCCCGAGCGGTCTGGAGCGGCACAACTCCTCCGGCTCTCCCAAAAAGGGGCATCCGATTCAGGGGAACCCTGAGGTCAATCACCTGAGGGCCCTCGTAGCGCTGCCCAGTGAACCAATCGACCCAGGTCCCAGGGGGAATCCAAACGGACGTTTCGACTGGCGCCCCGGGGTTCGAGACGGGCGCGACCAAGAGCTGATTCCCCAACAGATACTCCCCCTCAAACCGGTACGCGGCGTCGTGCTGAGGATAGCGGAGCGGTAGGCCGCGTACCATCGGGAGCCCGGTGTCGTGGGCTTGCCGTGCAACGGTGTATAGATACGGAGTGAGGCGCCCCCGCAGCCGCATGAACCGGGACGCGATCGAATCGGCCCGGGCCCCGAACTGCCAGGGCAGCCGCGTCCCATGGCCGTGAAAGCGGAACACCGGTTGCATTGCGCCGAACTGCACCCACCGGACGTACATCTCGTCAGAAATAGGATCGGCCCGGGGGCCACCGCCGTGAAAACTTCCGATGTCGTGACTGACATACGGAATCCCCATCATTCCCTCCCGCATCGTGAACTCTGCTTGGAAATCCAGCATCTCCCAGGTCGGGTTTGTATCCCCGGTAAAGTGAATCGCCGAGCGATGTGTCGCCCAAGCGCCTGGACGAGCCGATGTCGGCCCCTGCCAGGACGACCCAATTCTAGAGAGCACAAATCCCCGGCGGCCCCGCGCCCGCCGTTCACGAGCGTATTGCTCGTTGATCCACGTGTCCGGAGTGAGGCCCGGCGTCGAGACCCGGCTTGCATCACAGCACCAGTCGAGCCACCAAACGTCGACTCCCTGCTTCTGAAGAGGCTCGTGTACAGCCATGTACGAAGCTGTGTGGGAGGGCTCTCCCCAGTCCCACCCCACGCAGGGTCCGGTGTCCCCCTGCCATCGGGGACACTTGCGGCGAATGTCAACCAAGGAACTGTCTGCGACGCTCTGGGCAGCAGGATAGCGGGGATCTTCCGCCCCAATGCTAGGATGGATGTTTAATGCAACCCGAAGGTCCTGCTCCTCCGTCCAGGCGAAAAACGAATCCGGCTGTGGGATTAGCTTGTCCTCCCAGGTCCACCCGCGCCACCGGTTCGGGGCCTTCACGTCAGTGTCTAGCACGAGGGCCGAGAGGGGAAGATTCCGCTCCCGGGCCTTCGGAACGATGACCTCCCGATATTCAGCAGCCGTATGCGGATGAAGCCGCGAGTACCAGATCCCAAATGCCCACCGGGGCAGGAGAGGCGGCGTCCCCGATAGATGCGCCTTGTCCCGCAGGGCCTGGGCGTAGTCGTGCCCATACCCGAACACGTACCCGTCCCGATACGCAGCCGACCGTTCACGAGGGGAAACCCAAGCGGTGTCTTTCCGCATCACGGCGGTACGGGAGTCGTCGTGGAGAGCCCATCCCTGCTGGCGAACCACACCGGGATGAAGCGGAATCTCTCCCGACCGGTTGCCCAGCCCGTGACGCCAGCCGCTGAGGGGCGATACCCGTCCCGGATTTGGACTCGGAAGAGACTTTCCTTCTTCGGCCATGGCCAGATAGTCGACATGCACCTCACACTCCGAACACCCCATTTGGACCCGCTCCTGGACTGCCGGAATGGTGTCCCGTGCGAGGGCCCAGTCGTCCCACCCATCTGTAGCCGAAAGTGAGAGTGCGTGGTCGAAAGCAGAACCAGAGAGACGAATCGTGTCGGCCGACGGGGCCGCATACCGAACCCCAACCGTCATGGAATCAACGTCTGTTTCTCCGAGGGTCCACGCCACGCTTCCCGCGGCAATGCGCTCTACGTAGCCCGGACCGGTGTACCACGCGTAACTGCTGTTTCGCCTCACCTCTCCATTCTGCCACCCATCCTCGGCCTGGCACACCCGTCCTGGCCGACATGTCGGTCGCGTTGGCCACGTTGGGTGCCCGACAATCGTATCTCCTTCCGCGGCCACCCGAACCTCAACGTTGGACGAGTCAAAGGGCCCCGATCCGCGTCGGTACCGCACCTGTACCTTCGACGTTTCAACGACGCGCCATCCGTCCTCCACCCGGGTCTTTGCATCGACCGATCGAGCGTTCCGGTTTTGCACGAAGAAGGTGGAGCGGTTCTCAAAGCCGTCCTCCGAGGCATACTCCAGTCGGATCACGCGCGGGGCCAGTGCCTGGAAGCGAGCGTTTCCGTCCACGACGGTGGGAGCATCCCCCGACCGATCTATCTCCGCGGCGGGGCCACATCCCACCATCGCCGACAAGAGCCCCCCAACGACAAGTGCCCACCAAATACGTACAGCACCTGGACCAATACTCACTACCTAATTGCTTTCTGCTGCGAGTTTTTACTGTCAGGAGTACCGCCTGCCCAACGGCCGGAATGATTACTCGCTGGACGCTTCTTCCAGATGGGGGAGCTCAATGTTTTCGGGCCGATACTTGGATTCCAACTCTCGGGTCGCGGAGCGGACGATGACACGATCCTCAACCCAGCGCTTATACCACGTCGTCGGCTTGAACTGGTCGTCCAGGTCATCCATGCGCTTGCGCATGTAGTCGCGAAGCCGCCGATACGTCCCCTGGTATTCCGGATCGTTGACCAGATTGTTGAGCTGGTACGGGTCGTTGAGGTTATCGAACAGGTACTCCGAACCGTCCGCCAGCATCTTGGCGTAGGTAAACTGATCGTCCCGGACGGCCCGCCACTCGTCGCCGTCGTGCCACTGGTAGGTGTGCCCCATGCCCTGCATGAAGGCCGCCTCGGGGCGCGGGCCGCCCTCGCCCCGGGCGTGTCCGCTCAGGTCCATTCCCTCCATGGACTCGGGCACCGGCAGGCCCATGAGACTTAGCAGCGTCGGGGCGATGTCGGGGGTGTTGAGGCACACGTCGTTCTCTCCCGGCTCTACTTTCCCTGGCCATCGGACGAGGAACGGCACCCGGGCTGCCTCCTCGTAGAAAATTTTCTTAGCGATGCGCCCATGGGAGCCGAACATCTCTCCGTGATCGGAGGTGAAGACGAAGATCGTATCTTCCGCGATGTCCAGCTCGTCCAGAGTCCGGAGGAGGCGGCCCACTTCCCAGTCCACCGTAGCGGTGAGGGCCGCGTACGCCTGCCGGTAGGTAAACCGGTTCGGCTTCCAGTTTTCCTTCCACCACTGCTCGTCCCACTTCGGCACCCAGTAGCGAGCATGTCCATCTTCGTAGTTGGGGGGATCGGGAAAGTCTCGCCCTTTGAACAGATGCTCGAAGAAGTCGGGGGTATTTTCCCAGGTAAAAGGGTCGTGCGGAGGCCCTAGCGAGAGGAAAAGGGCAAAGGGATTCTCCTGCTGGCTCGCCCGCCGCATGTACTCGATCGAGAGATCTGTAAACCTATTGGGCTGATACCCTTCGATGTCGATCTTGTCGAAGGAGTCCTGGAAATAGAAGCCGTCGAAGTAGCTGTGATTGAAGTTGTTGGTTGCCCAGAATCCATCAAAGCCCTGTCGATAAGGGCCCGGGGGAATGAACTGTTGTTTGGTGCCGTGGTGCTTCCCAAACATGTGCCACTTCCCGACATAGCCGGTGTTGTACCCGTTATCGGACAACACGTGGCCGATGGCGTCGGGGTCGGGCATGGCCCGGAGCTCGTTGATGACCAGGCCGGTGCTGCTCGGGTATTTGCCCGTCACCAAGCTGGCGCGGTGGGGGCAGCAGATGGGATCGACCGAGACAGCCTCCCGGAAGTCGGCTGACTCCTGGGCCAGCTCGTCGATGTGGGGCGTGTGCGGCGCCGGCTCGTCCGCGTAGGTCCCCCCGTACCGCTCACCGGCATAGCCGCAGGACTGCGGTCGCAGCTGATCGGCAAAGACGTACACGAGATTAGGCTGATCGGAGGGATCTATGTTGGCACCGCGGTGCCGACCGTTCGACCACGACGGCAGGGACGGAAGTGAACTGCCCATGAGGCTCAGGCTTCCCGCAGCGGCGGCACTTTCTAAAAATTCACGGCGATCCATGAATAAGGAAAGGTTTGGATGGACGAACAAGCGGCTATGCCCGGACGACGGGAAAGACGCTCACGCGTAGTGTCGTGCTCCCGTAGGGCACGAGGGTAATGTCTTCGGATTCGGTGTCGACGGGGACGGAACTGGGCGGTAGCGGGCCGGCGGCATGGTTGTATTCCTCCCAGAACGGAATTTGGCGACCGGGCAGCGTCAGCCGGACCGGGGCCGTCTCATCCGTCCACGGATATTCGTCGACTTGCGCCTGCTCAAGAGAGGCGACGCTTTCGATGTCTTCGGGCTTTACCTCAATCCCGTAATTCCACGGGGCAGTGGGACGGACGGCGTGGGTAGGCACCCCATGCTGCTCGTCGATCTGCTCCCGCTCCCCGTCCACGGGCCGCGCGAAGACGAGCGGCCCTCGCCGCACGCTGATGGCGCGCTCAGGTCCCCGCTCGGCCGTCACGGCGGCGGTCAGCGTCAGGGTAACGGTATCTCCCTTTGTCCAACGACGCTCGATCGTCGTCATCTGCCCTCCCTCGGCCGACGTGTAGGCCCGACCGTTCACTTCAATGGGGGCGGCTTCCTCTACCCAGGTGGGGATACGGAGGCGGAGCGGGAAGGAAACGGCCTCGTTCGTCTCGACAGTGAACCGCACGGTGTCCTCGAACGGGTACTGCGTGTCCTCTTCCACGGTCACCTCGACGCCGTCCCCCTCTCCAACCCGGGCCGTCACTGTGCAGGGGCCGTATGCGAGGGCCGCGAGCCCGTTGTCGGGGGTCGCCCGCCACATCGACCGGACGAACTTGGGCCATCCTTGATGCATATTGGTCGTGCAGCACGGATAGCCGTTCAATAGCCCGAAACAGTTGTTCTCACCGTCGTGGTCGGTCACAAACGGGGACTGGCCCCGCTCCACCGGTGCTAGGTGAATTTGATTAGGCTGCTGGTAATACTGGCGCTGCGTGTAGTCGGCGCTGTGCTGGGCCGGCAGGGCGTTATAGGCCACCCGTTCGAGGCGATCGGCGTAGTCAACCCGCCCCGTAATGCCGACTAGGGTCTCCAGCGAATACATCGTTTCGACGATCGAGCACAGCTCCGTCCCGTGTACCGGGTTGGTCCCATGCAGCAGTTCGTCCCCCGAAAACATACCCTGCGGCTGTGCATGGGCCTCGTCCAAATACTGAAGCCCTGCGTCGACGGCCTCCAGGTAGCGTTCATTCTTGGTCTGAAGGTACTGAAGAGCCGGCTGTTTGAGCCCCATCCCGGTATTCACTCCGTGCCAGCGTCCGGACTGCGACGCGAAGCGGCCTGTCCAATCGTGAGTCTGCTCAAAGAGCATTTGCGCCAGCTCAAGCAAAGACTCGTCGCCGGTCCGGTTATAGAGCCAGTACACACTGGCTTGATTTTCCCCTCCCCTCATCTTTGACCACCACGACCAGTGATTGAGGGGCCTATCGGGTAACGTCTGTTTCTGGTAGCGAAAGTAGTTCGTCATCAGGCCCAGCACCCGCTCGTCTCCCGTCGCGCTGTGGTGCATTTGCAGGACTTTAAGCATGACCATTCGGGGCCACCAGTCCCCCGGGCGGTCGGTCTGGAAGCCCTTCTGATCAACATACTTCTTGTCCGGTGAGGGGCCAAAGTAGCCGTCCGAACGCTGGCTTCGAAGAGTCCACTCAAGATATGGCTCCACGGCCCCCATCAAACGGTCATCCTCCAAGATGTACGCCAGCGGGACGGCCCCATCCAGCCAATACGGCCCTCGCTCCCACACGTCCCCGTTGCCCCCTCGCCAAGCATTCGACTCTCCGACGTTCGGGTAGATTTCGTGGAGGTGCCCGGCCATGCCAGCAGCCATCCGTTCAAGTTGGGTTCTCAGCCACCCTTCTGGCTCTACGCTGCCAACTGGCAACTTCGCAAAGGGCACGTCGGCGAGCGGGTGTCGGGGAAAAGGATACTGACCCCCATCCGCCAGTCTTGTGTGCTCGGCCATCACGCTCGAGGGGCTTCCACCCAGTCCGACGAAAAGTCCAGCAAGCCCGATCCCACCGATCCGGCGCAGTGCATCACGGCGTGAAATACCATCGTGAGAACCTGCAGGAAACGACATAATATCCTCACATTTTCTTGACGGTTCGAAGCGCAGCGGAGATTTCCGTGGCCACAGCTTTAGGTAACGAGCAGATTGGCACCCAGGCATTTCAAACCGGTTCAAGTACGCTCGGTACGGTTAGTATACCGTCGATTTAAAAAGGTGTCAACGCAGCGTTATTTTTTACCGACCGGTAGGATGCGCTGATGC
>CAZTDC010000122.1:0-8255 GCA_964612165.1 uncultured Salinivenus sp. | reverse complement strand
GAGTCGTCCCGCGCAATCGGGGCATCCCGAACCGCCTCCACCGTCAGGGTGAAGGGCTCCGAAGCCGTCGCCCCAGCGGAATCTGTGGCCGTGACCGTGATGTCGGCACTGCCGTTTTCATTGAGCGAGGGCGCAAGGGTCAGGGTGCGGTCCGATCCTGTTCCGGACAGCTCGAGAGTTCCAGTCTCGCCTGGAATCAGGTCCCCGTCCGACGAGGAAACCTCTATGTCAAGATCCTCGATCGCGTCGTCATCGTCGTTGATCGTCACGTCGACCGTTTCGGACGAGTCCTCATCGATCGTCACGTCCGAGAGGGCAGAGATGGACGGCACTGCATTCTGGGCATCCACGGACCCGTCCGACGTCGAGAAGTCCGACGCGCTGCCGTTGACCGTGGGATCCTCGAAGGAGAGGGGGGAGAACTCAGAGGCGACGACTTCGAACTCGATGAGGACAAGCTCCTCGCCGTCGAACGAAACCGCAGGCTGGTTCGCCCCGCCGATTCGGAGTCGCCCGTCGGAAGGAGTGCTTGCGTCTAGGGGAGTGAAGCCTTCAGAGATGGTCCCTTCCGTAACGAGGGCGTCCCTCGGGCTGTCGCCGGCAAGCTCCAGTACGGTGTCGTCGTACGTGAGATCAAATCCGAAAGAGGTGACACCGTCGGAAAACCTGCCATCGGAAAACCCGGTGACGTTGACCGGCACCTGAATCGTTTCCCCGGAGATCGCGTCGCGGTTGGGAATGCTGAGAAGGTTGTCGGCCGCAACGATCTGAAAGACAGGATCCCGCTGGTCCACAGACGGAGTTCCGCTGTTGAAGCGCAGCTCCCCGGTGGCATCCGAGGTAAAGTCGACGTTCGTCGATCCATTTCCTGTAATTTCGAAGTTCAATGTGATGAGCACCCCGCGTCCATCAGAGTCGGCGTATTGGTTCAGGGGCTCGTCCGCCGAACCGAAGGCTCCGATACGGGGCGTGTCAGGATTGTCGTCAACTGTCCAACCGTCTCCCTCAGCCTGACCGGAGAGCGTGCCTTCAGTCTCAAAGCCTTGGTACGAAACCACACTCGGATCGGAAAACTCAATGTCGAACCCGTAGGATGTGATGTCCGGAACCTCATCGAGGTTTTGGAGGCGTACGTCTACCGACACCACATCGCCGGTCTCGCCACTGACATTATCTACCCGAACTGGAACTTCGTCCTGCGCCTCTGCCATCGGGGCTAAGGCCGCAAAGGCAAGGGCGAGAGCAAGAAGGGCAGTCGTTCGGAAAACACTCATAGTCGATCGTATCGATTGATACATATCTTCACCCAGATTGGCGAGGGGGCGGTGCGTTGAGGAGTAAGATTCAACCATGATCGGCCGGGAAGGTCTAGCAGGCGGGGAGGTGTCGAAGGAGGAGTCGCGAGCATTCAGACCCCAGAGAGAAGTCGCAGGCAATCGGACCAATGGGGTTGGGGTGCGGCGCGCACCCCAACCCTTGATCCGTTCATGCATCTACTTCACTACCGTCATCTTCTCGCTGGCCGTGAAGTCACCGGCCTGGATTCGGTAGACGTATACGCCCGAACTCAACTCAGCGCCGATGCCGGAGCCCTTGTTGAGGGTGACCTCGTAGCTGCCGGCCGACTGCTTCTTGTTGACCAGCGTGCCGACCTTGCGGCCGAGGACATCGTACACCTCAATGGACACGTTCGTGGCCTCCTTGAGGTCGTAGCTGATGGTGGTCGATGTGCTGAAGGGGTTCGGGTAGTTCCCGTTCAGCGTGAAGCTCTCCGGCGATACCTGTACGTCGAGGTCCTGAGCATCGCTGCCGTTCAGGCGGAACGTGCCGGACGTTTCATCGGCCATCTCGGAGTCCTGTAGCTGGATTGTCGCGATCTGGCCCTCGGAAAGCGCCGAGGTCCCGGCCATTCCGATCTTGAGCGTGCCGTCGGAGAAGGACTTGTGATCCGCGATCCATCCGCCGGGGAGGTTCGTGGATACGTCTTCCACCTTCTGGCTCGCGCCGCTCAGATCGACCTCAACGGTGACCGAGCGGACGTTCTCCGCGTCTCCGCTCAGCTCAACGGGCAGGTTCATGGCCCCGTCCGAGCGGTCGGCGCCTTCGATCACGACTGTGCCGCCAGGCCCACTGCTGGCGTCCTTGCTTGCGATGGTGCTGCTGCCATTCAGGGCCAGGTCAAGGATTGCCGCGGCGTCGTCCGGCCCTACGCCCCCTCCGGTCAAGTCGGCTGCGTCCGTCTGGACTGCCGATAGCGGGGGGGTAGCCTTCTCGAGGAAGGCATTGAGCGCGCGGCTCGCATCTGCCGAGTTGACCACGCCAGTGCTGTTGGCGTCTCCATCCTTGAGGCCAACCTCCACGTCGATCGAGGCCGTGGCCGCGTCTGCGTCATCTTCGGCGGTCACTTCCACGGTGTAGGTCGTTCCGCTTGCGTTTCCGCTCTGAGACGCGTCGCCGGAGTCGGGCTCCACGGTCAGCTCGCCCGTGTCGCTGATGCTCAGGGTGCCTCCGGGCAGTGCCGGCGTGGACGAGACGCTGAAGGAAAGCGCGTCTCCATCCGGGTCTTCTGCCTCGAAGGAGGCGGTCTCCGAGTCACCGACGTCGACCGAGAGGTCGCCAGGCGTCGCCGTGAACTCCGGTGTGGTGTTCTGGCCGAAGTTCGGGTTCCGGCTGTCATCCGTCGCCAGGGCAAGGAGCTTCCCGCCACCGGATCCGCGGAGATCCACGCCTTCGTGGATGATGTTCGGGATGCCGCTAATGCGGGAGTTCGGGCCGAGCGGGAAGTCGTCGTTCGGGTCGCCGGTGGCGTCATAGGTCCCGGCAAGCTGCCACGCGTCTGGGCTGTCGTCCTCCTCCGGAAGCGGCCTCTGGAGGATCCGCACCTGCTTGATTTCGTCGACTCCGCCGAGATCGCCGGCGATCGACCGGACGTTAAAGTTCTGGTCCGGCTGCTCATCAAACTCGACCCTGAAGTACGGCCGTGCCTGAGTGTTCAGGTCGAGCGTAAACCGCTCGTCTTCCACCTCGTCGATTGCGTTCGGGTCCTCGAGGTCGTCCGGAAGCTGAATCTCCGGATCAGGCCTCGTCTGCACGGTGAAGAAGTCCGACTCACCGAGTGCGTCGGTCGCAAGGCTGAGCACCAGACCGTGGTACTCATCCTGACCCGTTTCCGGATTCGTCCGCCCCATCGGGTAGAGGTACCCATCGGAGACAAACCCGCCGGTGCTTCCGGCCTTCTCCTCGATGGCGCGGCGGAGGGTCCCAACGATGTGGCTGTTGCGCGTACCGCCGAGGATCGGGCTCTGGTCAGGCGCGGGGAAGCCGGCCGGACTCGTCTCGTCCGCGTTCACCGCCTGAATTAAGTCTCCGTTCGTGGTCGGCTGCGGCTCCAGGACCGTCAGCGTATTGTCTCCAGAAGATTCCGGATCGGAGGTCCTGAGGTCTCCCTGATCCAGGTAGAGCGTAGCAAACGGACGGTTGAAGTCTGTCTGTTGAATACCCGGGAACGGCCCAGTCGGCGCAGCGGACTGGTTGACGAAGGCCCCGCTGGACTGGGTGTTCAACGTCGCGTCCGCCGTGAGCGTAACGCCGGACTCGTCCTCAACCGAGACGCTATTGAGATACTGGGCGGGGTCGGGACCGACCGTAATCTCCTGATCCTCATCGCCGTTGAACGTGATCAGCCCGTTGAGGCCTCGGTCCGTGTCTGTGGACGGCGTCGGGTCGTTCGCGGCGATAACGTCGCCTTCGCCCTCAAAGGTGAAGTCGCCCCCCTGCACGAGCTCGAAGCCGCCAAGGAAGAACCGGGCGTTCTCACTGATGGTGGTAAGGGTGGATACCGTGTAGGTATCGTTCGGGTCGTCCTCCGGCTCGGTGTTCGTGGCCACGCCCGAGCCGTTATCAGGCCGACTTTCCCGCTCCTCGGGAAGGCCCAGGTCAATGCTTTCTTCTCCGCCAATCCGCTCCAGAATCGCTTCCGGAGTGTTGCTCGCGATGCGGGCCTCGAGGGCCTCTGCGTCGGCGAAGTCGAGCGCCTCCGCGGAGGGCTGGTCGTTGCTTCCGCCCTCACCGAAGACATCGGTAAAGACCCACTGGAGAGCGCTGTTGTAGACATCGACGTCAACCTGCTGCTTCGCCGCGTTCGTGGTGGCCGCCGCCGAGCCGAGGAAGAGCGCATCGGCATCGACAGTCTCCTGCCGGTCTTGCCAGCCGGTAAGGCCGTTGAACGGAGTCCCACTGTTGCCGAAGTTTCCGGCAAAGTCGCCGCCGGCAACGTTTACGTCCCCGACGTCCACCGAGGCTGCCGCTCCAAAGGCGAAGGTGCCCACGTCCGTGAAGGCACCAACGCCTCCTTCCTGAATGTAGTCGCCCTCGATGGTAACGCCTTCAGGGCCCGTCTGGCTGTTGGGAATCAGAAAGCCGGCGTCCCCAGAGCTTACCGAGAACACGCCCTGTGTCGTCGTCACGTCGCCCCCAATCTCCACGACCGAAGGATTTTCGTCCGGCTGGTTCAGTGTCGGATCATCCGCCGTGCCGTTTCCGGCCGTGGCGATGAAGAGCCCGCTCTCACCAGGCATGCCATCCGCTATCTCGTCGGTGCGCCCCGAGCGCTGGGTCACCGAGCCGCCAATGTCGACGACGTCGTTCGCCAGCAGGTGCGTCTCGGAGCTGTCGGTCTTCGTGTCCCGAACCACATCGCCGTCAATCTGCAGACGGTTGTTCGGATAGAGCGCGGCGGACCCGCCATTCTGGAGGTAGTCTCCTTCGATTACGAGCTCGTCGGCATCGGCAGCGAGGAGCCCTGCACTGACCGCAACGATGTCATTTTGGTTGGCGTTGTCTACGACGAAGTCGCTCTCAAACTGGAACCCGTCCCTCGGGTCCGTGAGGCCGTCCGGATCCGTAGCGGCACTGTTGCGGTCAATGATGTCAATGAAGCCGTCACGAAGTCCGCTCGCCGATGGATCGCCATTGTCCCACCTCGTGAGGGGGAACCTGAACGTCGAGCCCTCAACGGTTTCTCCGGACCCTGCAGCGCTGGTGGCCCCGAGGACGAAGTGGGTCCCGAGGCCAACGAACTGCACCTCGCTACCAGCGTCCGTGGACGGCTCCTGCGCCCCGGGCCGCGTGATATCATACACCGCGAAAGACCCACCGACGGCCTTCAGCTGGAGCGTCTGCCCGTTGTAATCGAAGACGCCGCCCTGGACGGAGAAGATTCCGTTCGCGCGGTACGTCGATCCGTCGCGCAGCGCCACGTTCCCGGGAGCTACCACGTCCGGATCCGGCGTGAAGAGGTCATCCAGGTCCGCGCTCTCCGTGTTCACGGTCTGGCCGCCGGGGTGGATCTGTGCGCTGTTTATCAGGTCCATGCCCGCAACGGTGTTGCCGCCTGTCGCGTCGAGGCTGGCGCCATTGACCGGCCACTCGTTCCCGGTTGAGATGTCCTCGGTGTTCACGTAGAACAGGTTGATGCCGCCGGATCCAGCCGTCGAGACGTTCGGGACGGTCACGTCCGCCTCCTCCGTAGTCTCCTCGGCCGGGTCGAAGCCGCCATCGCCCACGTAGAAGTCGAGGTTCGATCCGAGGGTGATCGCCGCCGAACCGATGCTGAGGTTCCCATCGACGAGGTCAAGGCGGTCGGTCACCGTGTACTCCCGGCTAAGCGTCACAACCGGCCTGCCTGTTGCGGCCTGGCCGGCGACGTTGACGGCGAGCTCCTCAATGGTCCGGTCCGACGCGGGAGACGCCGGACTGATGAGCTCCTGGCCCACCGTGTAGGAAACCGGGTCCGCGGACGACCCAACCCTGGCTCCTTTGTACTCAACTCGCTCTGGGTCGTCGAATTCGCCCGTCACGTCTCGCCCCTGGGTGTAGACCTCGCCCGTTCCACTTGCCCCGGACCTGATCTGTCCGTCGGCAGCCGTGCTACTGTACCGGGCAAGGAGAATTCCAGAAGCGTCGAGCAGGCCGTTCGTGGTGAGGACGCCATCCTGGAGCTTCAGGCGCCCGCGCTCAGTTCCACTACGGAAGTCGGTGATCTCGAGGACGCCCGCGCTGCCCGGTCGGGTGAGCTCCGTGTCGTCCCGCACCGCAAGACGGTCGAGCGCAAGGGTGCCGCCTCGCAGATCAATGGTCTGTCCCCCGGCGAATAGAACCTGGTTGTAGGTGTCGTCGCCGTCCTCCTGGAGATCAATTGTTGGGTTCGCGCCGCCGAAGCGGAACGTGGCTCCTCCGTTGATTGCGAGGTTGTGGAGGCCGTCGTCAGACGCTCCTCCAGCCGTGTTTGTGGCGTCGAAGAGTGTCACCGTTCCGGACGTAAAGTCCAGGCTCCCGTTGATCTTGGACGTTCCCTGAACGCCGCCGCCCGGCGCCCGGAAGTTCAGCGCGGTCGCGGAACCGCCGTCGAATTCTGTTGCGCCGTTAAATTCTGCCTCACCGTTGAAGTCGAGGGTGGCCCCATTGTCGGCGAGGAAGGCCCCCTGGAAGGTGGCCGAGCTCTCGAAGTTGACGATCGTGCCGCTGTTGTTGGCCGTGAAGTCCCCCTGGAAGGTAGCCGGCACGTTGATGTCGAGCGCCGTCTGGCCAGGGCCCGCCGTAATGTTCGTCTCTACGTCTCCCGATTCTTCTCCAAATTCTTCAAGCCCAAAAGCGTCCTCGGCGAGACCTATGGCGTTCTGTATCTCCTCCCCCGGATTGTCCACCTCCTCGGAGGCCTCCCCGTCACCCTCGGTAGTGAGGCTATGCTCGCTCTTCGCAAGGCTCGTCGTGGTGCCTCCTCCAGCATCAAAGCTGGTGCCTCCAATTTGCACCTCGGCGCTGGTGCCGCCGTTGAGAGCAACCTGAAGGTCTCCAGTAATGCTCGTCAGCGAGCTCGCGAGCACCGAGGTCGGCCCTCCAAGAAACGCGTTTGTCGTCAAGCTCCCATTGATCGTTTCAAGATTGGGGGCCCTCAGCGAATCGTTCAGCACAAACGACGTCCCCCCGTTCCCCAGAGAGGTGAATTCGAGTTCCGTTCCGGATTGGCGCACGCCAGACTCTGGAGCAAACGCCTGGGCGAAGAGCATGCCCAGATCGCCCTCTCCCCCGGCGGTGAAGGGGAAGTTTCCAATTACCGCTGAAATCAGCGTCCCCAGCCCCTCGACCGCCGCGTCCTGATTTACGTTCAGTACCGGTGCGGGATCTCGCGGAGATGCTCCTGCTCCTCCAAAGCCTGTGTTCCCCAAGAACAGGATATTGCCATTGGTCGCGTCGACGGTTCCGCCCTCTACGCTGAACCGGGGCTGGACATCGGCTGCAGGGAAGAAGGTGCCGGCTCCAAAGGCTCCAGCACCGACTACAAGCAGGGCGTCCGTGTTCGGGTCCGACGGATTGCGCTGAATAACCACGTCTCCTCCTGGCTTGTCGACGACAAGGTCGTCAATTGCAATAGTAGCCGTCGACGCAGAACTGCCGTCATCCAGGACATTAATGGTCAGCTGGCCCGACGCAACGGCTGCCCGTACCGTACCGGGGCCCAGAATGGCGGATGTCGAACTGCCATTGGAATAGAAGTTGAGCACCCGATTCTGGCCGAACTCAAAGGTAAGCCCTGGTCCCAATTCAACGGTGCTTGGGTTCACGCCGCCGTTTCCAGGAGTTGGGTCATGACCGACGGTGAAGTCGCCGTTCAGGCGAACGGTCCCCTCGATGTCCAGGTCGCCAGGGTTAGGAGCCGAATCTCCATTCCAGGTGCGCATCTGAAAGTCATTTTCCACCTCCGGCGGGCTTTCGTCGTAAGACGTCGGGACAATTCGCACTTCCACCCCCGTATTGTTATTTACACTATTTGCATTGCCGTCTATCGCATCGGTGATGTTGTCGTACGGGCTGGCGGCCGAACCACCCCCGTTGCTGCTGGCGGTTCCATCAACATAGACCGTTTGTCCCATCGCAGCTCCGGCCGAGAGGCCAGCCAGGACAACCAGCGCGACGCTAAGCCTGAGAAAGGAGTTGAAAAGTCCTGTCATCGTGTCGGTAACGTTTCCCATGGAGTTTGTTAGGCTGTGCATATCTGCGGGGTCGGGCGAGCAGTCGTTGGGGGTGGGTGAGCAGTCGTCGTCGGTCGAAACAGACAAGAAGGACGTGCTCATCGGTCGTCTCATCGCGTTTGGTCGTGTGCTAACCAGCATTACTGGAGTCGCAAGTGCAGGGCCAGCCCCCTTTCGAAAACTGAGAGTAGCGCAAGGCACGCGGAGACTAGCTCACCCCGAGAG
>CAZTDC010000121.1:0-8320 GCA_964612165.1 uncultured Salinivenus sp. | reverse complement strand
CCGCCGCCCAGATCGAGGCATTCGATCGGGCGCCCAGTGCGCTTCTGAATCGTTTGGGCCCACGAAAGCACGCGCTCGACGCTCTTCCACCACTGGTTGTGGCCGAGGGTGCTAGAAGGGGCGTGCAGGTGTAAGCCGATCTGAGTTGAGTCGGGGAGGGCGGTTAGGCGGTCGCACAATCGGTCCATCCGATCGGCGTCCGTCAGGTCCACGCCGAACCGCGATATGCCGCGCTCGGGGGGCCGCGTGCGGACGCCTACGATGCTACCAGCGGGATCAAACGGCAGATCGCGGAGGTCCTTGACGGCGTCGCCGAAGAGGGCGTAGGGGGCCGTGTCCAGGGTCGAAAGCAGGGCCTGCACTGGCCCGTTGACGATGATTTCGTCGGGTCCGTAGCCGTGCCGGCGGGCGTGAGCCATCTCGTCGGGGTGGATGGTTTCGGCCAGCATGCCGGTGGAACGGGCCGTGTCGAGTAGGCGGTCGGCCGGATTTGTTTTGATGCTGAGCCCCACCCGGGCCGTGTCGAGGTCAAACGCCGTCTCGACCCGGTCGGCGGCGTCGGTGAACACTTCGAAGCGCTCCCGGGTGCGGGTGGGGAGGAGCACGGAGCGCGGCGTTTCTCCCCGTGCCCAGTCGGCGGGCAGGTCGTCGAGAATGGCCTGTAGGCTGTCGTCGAGGGGGGCCGGGTCGTGGGACCGTGGGGGCTGGATTGACGGTGGGAGTGGAGGACCTGATGCCGACGAGTGTGGTGCAGGGGCCTCGTTTGTCGAGCGGTCAGCGGGAACTGTACTTGTGACGTGGGCGAAGGCAGAGGTGGATGCGGAGGCCGTTTGAACGGCGTCGCCCGTACGGGCGGCCACCAGCTGAGCGGGCAGGTTCGTTCCGCACTGCTCGATCCCTGCCACCTCGTCCCCGAAGCAGGGCCGCCACGTGTCCAGCCAGAAGGTACCCTCTGGATCTTCGATCAGCTCCAGCGCCCCGCCCCCCGTCCAGTCGAGGGCCGACAGCTGATCCTTGAGGGCTTTCCGGAAAGCAGTGGGCACCGCATCGACCTGGTAAGTGTTCGACCGGTGTGGGGCCGGGCGCACAAGGGCGGCATCGAGCAGGGTGCCCTCGTGCGCAGCGTAAGCGAGGGTGACCGAGGGGCCGTCGATCTGTTGCTGAAGGTAGAGGGATTCGGGGTTGCTGACGCGCTCGACCAGCTCGTCTCTGACCCGATCGACGTCCGTCCAGTGGCCGAGGGACTGTCGTTCACCGAGGGGCTTCCGCATCCAGAGGGCCCAGTCGTGCCGCCGCCCGAATGCGTGCAGGTCCTCGACCGGGGCCGAGAGCGAGATCCAGCCCGGCACCGAGACCGGAAGAGCATCAGCGGCCTCCGGCTGGGGACTGGTCGTTTTGAAAAGGGCAGCGGAAGCGGGCGACAGGATGTGGTCGAGGGGGAGACGGGCATCCGCCAGCCAGTAGGCATCGGCCGCCGAGGCGGGCAGGTACCACGACTGGTCGTCGAGTCGTTCAGCAAGGTCGGCGGCGTGCGCCTCAGGGTCAAGCTCGCTCCAGCCGGCGCAGGTCCACACCTCGTCCCAGACATCTGTCTCCAGCGCAGGTCCGTGTGGGGCCCGACTCACGGCGGTAAGGTGGGTGTCGGGAAGGCCGGAGCGCAGGGCGCGAGCGATGGCGAGTCCAGTGTTCTCGTGACTAGTGGACAGGAGAATGCGCGTCATTGGCAGAACAGTAGTCAAGCCGGGGTGAGAATAGCAGTTGAGCGCCGTTCTTGCATCGCTCGGGCGGGCAGCGGTAGGTTGGGGATACACGCGATCCACGCACAGCCCCGACCGACGAATGATCCGACCGTTTCTTGACCAAGAGCCGGAGTACGACGACACGAACTACATTGCCGAAACCGCCGTCGTCATCGGCGATGTGACGCTGGGCGCAGAGGCGAGCATCTGGCACCACTGCGTGCTGCGCGGCGACGTGAACTGGATCCGGATTGGGGACGGCACGAACGTACAGGATCATACCGTCGTGCACGTCACGCACGGCACCGCCCCGACCGACGTGGGGGCCCGCGTAACGATCGGGCACAACGCGATCATTCACGGCTGCACGATTGAGGACGAGGTCCTCATTGGAATGGGGGCGACCGTGCTCGACCACGCCGTGATCGGGCAGCACAGCATCGTCGGCGCGCAGGCCCTCGTCACCAAAAACACCGAAATTCCGCCGCGGTCGCTGGTGTTGGGCCAGCCGGCGGAGGTGGTGCGCGATGTGACGGATGAGGAGGTGGAGGCCATCCAAGAGGGGGCGGAGAACTATCGTCGCTACAGTGCTGTGCACGCCGGCCGCGAGACGCCCGACAAGAATCCGTGGTACGATCCGTCGGAAGGGAGAAACTACTCGTGAGCCCCTTGTCAGGGTACGACCCCTGCATCTGAGGAGCGAGAACCCCCGTTCAGGCGTCCCCCCGGAGCACGGCGGCGTCGCGCTCCGGGATCGACGGGTTCACCTGAACGCCCGTGCTCCGCTCAAAACCGGCCTCGACGGTGGTGCGCGGCTCGATCCGAAGGCTCCAATGGAGGTGCGGGGCGTCGGACTCGTAGTCGAGCGCCGTGCGGACGAAGAAGTTGTAGTCCGGATTGTCGATGCGGTCGTGCAGGCGGGAGATAGCCTCGTGCAGAACGGGAGCGAGGGTGGCACGCTCTGCGTTGGTCAAACGCCCAAATTCGGGCTCGTGGTTACGGGGCAGGATCCACATCTCATACGGCATGCGGGCCGCGAAGGGGACGAAGAGCACGAAGTTCTCGTTCGTCCACACCAGCCGGGCCTTCGCCTGCAGTTCGTCGTCGATCATTTCGCAGTAGGGACACTGTCCCGTTTCTTCGAATCGGCTGCGAGCGGCCGCTTCCTCGCGCTCAATGTGGGGCGGCGGGAAGTCGGTGGCAATGATCTGGCTGTGCGGGTGCGCGATGGAGGCGCCGGCCCCGGCGCCATGGTTGCGGAAGACGAAGGGGTAGAGTGGGGGATCTGCCTGCCGTAGGGTGTGGTAGCGAGCGAGGTATGTTTCCAGCACGGCCTCCACCTGCGCAACGGGCATGTGGGCGAGACCCTGGTGATGGTACGGCGTGTCGATCACGACCTCTTGACGGCCGTAGCTGGTGCGTGTCTGATAGAGGCCACACGTCTCCTGATCCCGCTCGCCGGGCGTGAGCGCGGGGTACTTGTTCGGGACCACGCGGGTCTGCCACGGCCGATTGTCGGGGGCGTCCAGCTGCCAGAGCACCGTGGGCAGCTTGTCCTCGTGGCCCGGGCAGAACGGACACCCCTCGACCGGCGTATCGTCTTCTGGGTCGTGCTCAGGTCGAGGGGGGCCTGTTTGGTGGGGGCGCGAGCTGCGGGTAGGAGCACAGGCCACCCACTGCCTCGTGATTTGATCCTGACGAACTTCGGGGGAATGGTCGGGGGCCATGGAAGGAGCAAAACGGAGACTAGGGCAGTGCAGTTACCCCGCAACAAAACACCGGCCCGGCGGCCAATCAAGAGTGGCTCGTAACCGTCGGGTGATCGTTCTGTGTGCCGGGGTGGGCGTGAAATGGGGCTTCAGTGTTTCTGGATTATTCTGCTTGAGGTGCCTTCGGCGATGAACACCCCAAAAATTGCCACGGATAACACGGCGTCGGACACGACTCGTGTGCAAGACCACTACGATCATCTCGATCGTTTTTACCGGCAGCTTTGGGGCGAGCATGTGCACCACGGGCTTTGGGCCGATCCCTCCTTCACCCCCGAGCAAGCCGTGCGGCACCTCGTCCACCGGGTCGGCGAGGAGGCAGAGCTTGCGGACGGCGCCCGAGTCTGCGACGTGGGATGCGGGTACGGTGCCTCGGCCCGCCTCTGGGCGCGAAAGTACGGGGCCGCGGTGACGGGCTTCACCGTCTCGGCGGCTCAGCAGGCCTACGCGAAACGGCAACCCGTAGACGGGCCGACGCCCAAGTATCGGCTGCAGGATTTCCTGGTGAATGAGCTTCCTGCGGACACCTTCGACGCGGTAGTCGCCATCGAGAGCCTAACGCACATCCGCGACCAGCCCGGCGTATTGCGGGAGGCACGTCGGCTGCTGCACCCTGGCGGTCGGTTCGTGGCGTGCGTGTGGATGGGAGCGTCTTCTCCCTCGCCGTGGCAGCGGCGATTTCTTCTAGACCCGATCGTGGAAGAGGGGCGTCTCACAGGCCTCCCCACAGCGACGGAGCTCCATCGCTGGACGACCCAGGCGGGACTCACGGTCGAGCGGCTCGACGACGTCACGCCGATGGTGCGTCGGACGTGGACCGTCGTGCTGCGTCGCCTCGGGCAGGCGCTGTTTACCGATCCCGATTTGATGCGCACCGTGCTCGATGCGTCGGAGTCGGAACGGGTGTTTGCCCGGACGATTCCCCGCATCTGGCTGGCGCAACACCTCGGGGCGCTGCGGTACGGCTGGCTGGTCGGGACGCGTGAGTGATCCGCGGGAAGGGGGAGGACGACATCGGCGATGCGTTCCACTTGTACTCCATACGCCTTCATCCCAACCGTTAGGTTGCGACCGTCGTGTTGAAGCGCTCGTGCGCGGCCTGCTGCAGGTCCTCCCGGTGGTCGGGGTGGGCAATGTCGATGAGGGCCTGGGCCCGCTCGCGGAGGTTCTTGCCGTATAGGTTCACGGAGCCGTACTCGGTGACGATGTGGTGCACGTGGGCCCGGGTGGTAACGACGTCGGCTCCTTCCTTGAGGTGGGGGACGATGCGCGAGATGCCGGAGCCGGTGGTCGAGGGAAGGGCAATGATGGGCTTTCCTTCTTCGGAGAGCGACGCTCCACGGATGAAGTCCATTTGGCCACCCACCCCGCTGTACTGGTAGGTGCCAATCGTGTCGGCACAGACCTGCCCGGTGAGGTCGACCTCGATGGCACTATTGATGGCCGTGACCTTCGGATTGCGGCGGATGACGGCGGTGTCGTTGACGTACGCCACGTCGAGCATGGCGACGAGCGGGTTGTCGTCGATAAAGTCGTAGAGCGCCCGCGTGCCCATGACGAAGCTCCCCACGATTTTCCCCGGATGGACGGCTTTGTTCGCCCCAGTGATAACGCCTTCTTCCACGAGATTAATCACGCCGTCGGAAAACATTTCGGTGTGGACGCCGAGGTCGTCGTGGGTGTCGAGGGCACGGAGCACGGCGTCGGGGATGGCGCCGATGCCCATCTGAAGGGTCGCGCCGTGGTCGATGAGCTGTGCGCAGTTCTGGCCGATGGCCTGCTCCACGTCCGAAAGCTCGGGACGGGGGGCTTTCGGAAGGGGCGTCTCGACCTTGACCCCGAAGTCGATCTCGTCCACATGAATGAGTCCGTCGCCGTGGGTGCGGGGCATGTTCGGATTGACCTGCACGACCACGTGGTTCGCGCTTTCAAGGGCGGCGTTCGAGGCATCGACGGAGACGCCGAGCGAACAGTAGCCGTGCTTGTCCGGCGGCGAAACCTGGAGGAGGGCCACGTCGAGCGGCAGCACGCCGTTGCGGAAGAAATCGGGCACCTCGCTCAGGAAGACGGGAATATAGTCCGCCGGGCCGTCGTTAACCGCCTCCCGCACGTTGGCCCCCACGAACATTGCGTTCGTGTGGAAGGTGTCCGCGTATTCATCGGTGGCGTAAGGGGCGTCGCCTTCGGTGTGCAGGTGGCAGACATCGACCTTCCGGAGCTCGTCGGCCCGGGCCGTCATTGCGTTCACCAGTTCTTGGGGAGCGGCGGCGGCCGTATGGACGAAGACGCGGTCCCCGGAGTTGATGACCGAGACGGCGTCGGGAGCGGAGACAATGTCCATGAGGAACAGTTGGACAGCGTGGGGAAGACAAGGCGGTTGCTATCTCACTCGAAAAGATCGAATTTCAGGGCGGGGGTTTCAAGCCGCTCCTGTAGGCGCTAGCCTGGAAATCCAGTAGGGACTTGTCTGACAAGCGGCGACCAGGAGAGGCGACCAGCGAAGAATTACCGAAGCGCGTCTTCTAGCACCGTGGCCGCGTCGGTCTTTGCGTCCCGATATTTCACAATGACTGGTGCGTAGAGCGAGAGGCCGTGCTCGTTGCCAAAGTCGGAATCGACTGAGCGGGAGCCCGGCACCACCACAGCTCCTTCTGGCACCTCAAGTGGAGCGTCGTCGCTGGCCGTGTAGACCGTTTCCTCCACGGTGTCGTAAAGCCGGGTGGAGGAGGTGAGGTTCACGCCCGCGGCGATCACTGCGCCTTCCCGCACAATACAGCCCTCGAAGATGCCCGCGTTCCCACCGATAAAGACATCGTCCTCAATGATCACGGGCGCGGCGTTCACCGGCTCCAGCACGCCGCCCACCTGGGCTGAGGCCGAAAGGTGGACGCGCTTCCCGATCTGCGCGCAGCTCCCCACCAGCGCGTGTGAGTCGATCATCGTCTCCTCGTCCACGTAGGCGCCCACGTTCACGTACATCGGGGGCATGCACACCACGCCCGGCGCCACGTAGCTCCCCGTACGAATGGAGGAGCCGCCCGGTACGAGCCGCACATTGTCCGCCTTTCGGAGGGGCTTCACCGGAAACGTATTCTTGTCGTAGAAGGGAAACTTCTCGCTCGAATAGTCGACGATGCGGCCGATTTGAAAGCCGAGCAGGATGCCCTGCTTGACCCACGCGTGGGTGGTCCAGGAGCCGTCGTCGGCTGGGGAGGCGGCGCGGATCTCTCCCGCATTCAGGGCCTGGACGAGGTCGGCGATGGCGTTGCCGGCGGCGCCGCGGTTCACAGCGTCTCCCTGGGCGACGAGGTCTTCGATGCGCTGACGCAGTTCGGACATGGGTTGGAAAACCGTTCAGCTAAAGCAGATACAGTTCAGTGTGCATCGGTAGAAGCTCTGAAAGCGACGGGGCACTGTAAAGAGACAGATGGGAACGTCCGGAAAAGTTCACCGTCCAAGGGCCGCGCTCACCAATCGGAGTGCCATTCAGGGAAAATGACGGAAAGATGGCTGGGGGTCGTGGGCGAGCGGGCTGTTCTATTTGCGACCCGCTCCCGTCCGTCCTATCCTATCAGTGTCGCATCACTGCTGTCTCTCATTCGATGGGTTTCGCTCCATGAAGCGCGTCTTGATCTTTGCCGTCATTTTTCTGTCCGTCGGGCTGTCCTCCTGCCAGTGTGCGGAGAAGCCGGACATTGGGCCTGTTGAGGGAGAGGACGAGGAGGCCGCCGTGCAATCCGCGCCCCCAGCTGAGGGATTCCCCCGTGTGTAGACTGCATCCCCGTCAACGTGCGATTCGATTTGGATCCGGAGGGGACACATCTCATACACATGTACCCCCTTCGGTTGGGACCAGCTGCCGTCGAGTACACTCGTCATCATGCCCATCCCGGACGAGAAAATTGAGGAGGTCCGCGCCGCGGCGGACATCGTAGACGTGGCGGGCGACTACGTCCAGCTGAAACGCAGCGGCTCCCGTTTCAAGGGCCTCTGTCCGTTTCACAACGAGGACACGCCGTCCTTCAGCATCGATCCGGACAAGAACCTCTACTACTGCTTCGGCTGTGGGAACGGAGGGGACGTGTTCAAATTCGTCCAAGAAATCGAAGGCGTGGGCTTCCTGGAGGGCGTTCGGATGCTTGCCGAGCGCTACGGCATTCCGCTTCCGGAAGAGGAGGCCGATCCCGAGGCGGCTAACGAACGGGAGTCCATCCTGCACGCCCTCCGCTTTGCGGCGCGGTTTTTCTACCGCCAACTCACCCAGACGGACCGCGGCCGGCCCGCGCTCAATTACCTCCGCGAGCGCGGGTACACGCCGGACACGATCAAGGAGTTTGGTCTCGGCTACGCGCCGGATGAATGGGACGCCCTCCTCACGGCGGCCCAGGACGAGCAAATCGATCCGGAGACACTGGAAAAAGCGGGGCTCATCATCGAACGGAACGACGGCAGCGGCTACTACGACCGCTACCGCGGCCGCATCATCTTTCCCATCTTCTCTCACATCGGCAAGGTCCTGGCCTTCGCCGGGCGCATTCTCGACCCCGACGGGGATCGAGATCAACCGAAATACATTAACTCGCCGGAGACGGAGGTCTACCACAAGAAGGAGGTGCTCTACGGCCTCCATCAGGCGAAGCGCAGCATTCGCCAGACGGATGAAGTGCTCCTGGTGGAGGGCTACACAGACGTCATCAGCCTCTCCCAAGCGGGCGTCGAGAACGTGGTTGCGTCCAGCGGCACGGCCCTCACCGACGGGCAGGTGAAGGCCCTCCACCGCTACGCCAAGCGGGTGCTTCTGCTCTACGACGC
>CAZTDC010000120.1:0-8358 GCA_964612165.1 uncultured Salinivenus sp. | reverse complement strand
CTGCTTCTCGTCGAAGCGTTTATCCCAGTGCGGACCCGATCCCCGATGATTCGACCGTAGTGGGCTTTTGTCAATCCGCGTGAGGGGAGACGGACATGGTCCTATCGGGGTGCGCGCTACTGCGACAGTGTGTACGAACGAGCGCCCTTCCCCAGCGTTTATCTTTTGCAATTCTACTTTCACTTCGTCCCGAATCAATGAAGACTGCTCCTACCTCGGACGCACTGGATAAGCTCGCTCGTCAGGTCAAAAGACTGGACGAACAGGTGGAAGTCTACGTTCTGCCCTTCAACCCGCAGGGGCCGAGCTCAGATAACGATCTTCACGTGGCCGTTCTCGCTGACGTAACCGATCGTCGAATGGACGAACTTACCGGTGCCCTTGCAGAAATTGTGGAGCAAGTCAACGTCGAATTGGGCTTTGACCCGTTTGTAGTAGCTCATCCCACCAACCGAAACTCCATGCTTGCTAAATCAGCCCGAAACGATGGCGTTCGACTATGACGGAGATCTCTACTGGAGACTGGATCGATGGCGCGCACTCACGCCTCGAAGATGCGCGGTTTCTTCTTGCCGATGATCGTGTTCGCACGACGGTTCCACAGATCTACTACGCGCTGTACTACGCGTGCCGGGCTCTTTTGGAAGACGAAGCCTTCTATTTCGAACGTCACACCTCCGTGACGAGTAACGTCGGTCGAGTTCAACGGTATCGGGAGCGTCTGGATACGAGCTTCCCCACGGCCATGCAGTATCGGCGGGAGCGGTGCGACTATGATTTATTCACTCCCGACTCAAGCGCCGTTTGGGAATGGATCGAAGACGCCGATCACTTCATCACTGAAGCCGATGATCTCCTTCTCTGACCCAAGGTGCTCGACGGGAAACAGGTCTTTCGTAGAAATCCAATGGGTTCGGTAGAGACCTCTTCTCCACCGGAGCTATCCGCACCGTCGAAGGGTACCTGGCGGAAGGGAAGCCCGAGTAATCTAATATCTTCCTCAGGAATCGAACGGGGGAAGCGGTCGTATGAACTGTTTCCCGTTGGCGGTTCTCGGTTCATCTACTGCCATGCCCGCACGCTTCGCCCTCGTTTTTTTGCTCTTCGGCCTGTTCGGCGACACCGCGGCCGACCACGGACGCACGGGGAATGGACTCTACGAGCAAGGCCAGTACGCAGCGGCGGCAACGGCCTATCGGGACGGCCTCGCCATGATCGACGACACGACCGGCGCCGTCTACGCGGCCCTACAGAACAACCTCGGCGCGGCCCTGCACCGTCAGGAGCAGTTCGGCGAGGCCCGCACGGCGTTTCGTCGGGCGGCCCGTGCCGCCCCGACCCTCGACGAGCGCGTTCGGGCTCGCTTCAACGCCGCGACGGCCGCCGCCGGCATGGGCAACCTGACCACCGCCCTGCGCGACTACCGCGAGGTCCTTCTGATGGACCCCACTCACTCCCCCGCCCGATACAACTACGAGTTCCTGAAACGGAAGCTCAGCAGCCGCCGTCGCTCGAAGCCGCCGCCCGACGTGGAGCCGTCTTCCTACGCCCGCCGCCTGAAGAAGAAGGCCGAAGCCCTCGTGGCGCGCGAGGAGTACAGCGTGGCCCTGGACTCGATGCAGGAGGGCCTGCAGCGAGACTCGACAGTCGCGGCGTATCGGGACTTCATGGGCCGCCTCAGCGACATCAAACAGATCGCCCAGACGCCATGATGCGCGTGTACTGGATCGGATGCGCGGCGGCTCTTTTGCTGGCTGCGGGCACGCACGTCGCCCCGGCCCAGTCGACCGCCGACGCGTACTTTCACGAGGCCGCGCAGCAGTACGTGGCCGACGACGTACAGGCGGCCCGGCGAACCGTCGAGCAGGGATTGTCGGTGGCCCCCTCCGACCCACGCCTGCTGGCCCTCCGCGAGAAACTCCGACAGGGGAAGCGCCCCCGAGGTGAGCAGGACAGTTCGTCGACGGGGTCGCAAAAGAACGAGCAGGAGCAGTCGGATCAGTCGTCCAAAGAGGACTCGAAGGGGGGACAACAGCCGTCGTCGGAGCAGAGCGGAGAGTCGCAGCCGGGCTCCCGCGATTCGCCCTCGAAGCAGAGCGGTCCTCGCTCGTCCCAACAGGGCTCCTCCGATCCATCCGGGCGCACAGACGAACGGCGGCAGGGCCAGGGCGGGCGCCCCGTGGACACCCTCAGTCGGGCCCAGGCCGAGCGGCTCCTGAACGCGCTGGAGGGACAGGAGCGCCGCCTGCTTCGCCAGCTGCGCAGCCGTTCCTCTGAACGCCAACCAGTTGACAAAGACTGGTAGCGCCTCGCCCCGCGACACCGAATTCTCGTTGCTGAATGCACGCTGCCATGCACGGCCGTCTCCTTGCTGGTCTGATCGGACTGGGTCTGCTCCTCGGGGGGAGCGTGCAGGCACAGTCTCCATCGGACGTGAGCATCGCGGCGCAGGCGACGCCGTCGGAGGTGGGCACCGCCGAAACGGTGACGTTCGAGATTCGCATCACGGGCGCCCCGTTGTCGGCCATTCAGACGCCGGACCCGCCGCCGACCACCAACCTCGTTCTTCAAGAGTCCACACCGACGAGCGAGCGGGAGGTCTCTTTCGACAGCGGGCATCTCACCCGCAGCGTCACCTTCAAGTGGAGGTACCAGCCCATGCAGGTGGGCATCGGGCGCATTCGCCCCGCCACGATCCGTATCCGGGGCGAGCGCTACACGACCGACGAGATCCGCATCCGGATCGTGCCGCAATCCCAGCGCCCAACGTCGTCCCGCTCCACCCGCTCGGATCCTGCGACGCCGTCCCAATCCTCCACGTCGAGCGCCCGGAGGGGCCTTGGGCCGCGCGACCTGTTTATCCGCGCCACTGCCTCCGACGAAGCGGCCTACCAGAACGAGCAGATTACGGTCGAGTACCGCCTCTTTTTCCGACCCGGCGTTCGGCTGCGGCAAAGCCGCATGGCCGACGCGTGGGACGCCCCCGGCTTCTGGCGCGAAGAGCTCGACGTCGCCTCCCGCCCAACCCCTCGCCCGACGACGATGTACGGGCAAACTTACGAAGCCATCGTGCTGAAGCGCGTGGCCCTCTTTCCGACCCGCGCCGGCACGCTCCGCGTCGATCCCCTCCGCATCGAGACGGAAGCTCGTCCTCATCCTGAACTGGACCAGTCCAATGAACCGGTCCGCCGCCAGTACGAACCGGTTACGCTGTCGTCCGAGCAACTGTCGGTGTCAGCGGCCTCCCTTCCGTCAAACGCGCCTTCCGCCTTCAACGGAGCAGTGGGCCAGTTCACGCTCGACACCCAGCTCGACTCCGACAGCGTAGAGGCCGGCAACGCCGTTGAACTGACGGCCCGCATCCAAGGCACCGGCAACATCGCCACCCTCTCGCCCCCGACCGTCGATCCGCCGTCGGACTTCGAGATGTACGAGCCCTCGGTGGACGCTGACGTTGACCGGAGCGGGGACGCGGTGCAGGGCTCGAAGACATTCCACTACACCCTCGTCCCCCGTTCGAACGGCGGGTACACCCTTCCACCGATCACCTTCGCGTATTTCGACCCCGAGACCGAGCGGTACGAGACGCTCCGCTCGGAGCCCATGGCCCTTCACGTGACCGGCGACGTGCCCCCGCAGACCGTGAGCCAGACGGGCCAGGGGCTGCCCATTGGAGAGATCGCCGGCCCCATCGAGAACGACGTGCTGTGGGTAGAAACCGACCCGACGCCGCTGCACCGCCATCCATGGGCGTACGTGGCTCTGCTGATCCCCGTTCTCCTCGCCGCTGGCGGTATGGCGTACCGGCAGTATGCACAAGCCGACCCGGTGGCGTCCACGCCCTCTTCTAAAGGGCTCGGCGCCGCGCAGCGCCACCTTCATGACGCCCATCGCCACCTCCGCGACGGAGACAGTCGCACGTTCTATCAGACCGTCGAGCGGGCCGTGCTCACGTTTCTGATCACTCGGCTCAACCTGTCTCAAACGCCGTCGGGCATGACGCGGGACGCCCTCGACCGCCACCTGTCTCGCCACGACGTACCCGCCGCGGAGCAAAAGGCCCTCCACGAGTTGCTCGACGCCTGCGACCAGGCCCAGTTCACACCCGCTGAGCCGTCTCACGAGTCCAGAGAGGCCACGCTCGACCACGCCCAAAACCTCCTTCTCCGGCTCGACGGCGCCCTGCCGGCCCCTTCGCCCTCGAATCATCCGGGCGGTTGAGACGAACACTCGCCCAAGCCCCTGCCCGCATCATGCGTTGGCTTGCTCTCGTCTTCGGATATGCAGCCCTGCTCTGCGGGACGACTGTCGCTCAGCCCGACAGCCTGGACCGGCAGTTCGACCTCGCAAACGACGCCTACGAGCAGGGCCAGTATACCCGCGCAACAGAGGGTTACGAAAAGATTCTCGACACCGGCCACGCGAGTGCGGCCCTCTACTACAATCTCGCTAACGCCTACGTCCGGCTCGACCGGCTGGGACAGGCCATCCGCTACTACGAAAAGGCCAAGCGCCTCCAGCCCAACGATCCCCGCCTCCAACACAACCTCGAGCAGGCGCAGCGGCAGGCGGGTGTATATCCCGGTCAGCTGCCCCCGCGCGGCCTCGCCGGCCTCGTGCAGGACTGGTCCCCATTGGCGTTGTTCGTGGCGGGGTGGTTGCTCCTGGGAAGCGGCCTGGCCGTCGCCGTCGTCTGGACGCGCCCGGACCGCACCGGCGTGGGGCGTCACCCGCTCGTGTGGGCACCCGTGGTCGGCGGTCTCCTGCTCGTGGCCGTAGCGTTGGGCACCTCCTACGTCCAGTCGACCCAGCAGCGCGCAGTCGTCGTGGCCACCCGCGCTCCTCTCCGCACGGCCCCGGACCGAGACGTGGCCTCCGACACGACACTGGCAGAGGGCACGCTGCTGGACGTACAGGGGCGCCGGGCGAAATGGACGCAGGTGCAACTGGCCGACGGCACAAGCGGATGGGTCCCGAGCCGCGCCCTCGGCGACGTGTAGGTTTGCCTTCTCCCGCTCCCGGACGAGCAGTCGGACGACGACGGTCGACGCAGAGACGAACAAGGAAGCCAAACCCCCCTCCCTGTTGATCCGGATCCAGCTCGAGAGAACGGTGTCACGGCAAAGACGCCGGCGGGCGGCCACATGGAGTCGTCACAGCCCCAACTCGACAACGACGAATTGACTCCGGAACACCAGCGGTCGGCGACGCAAACAACTGTTGAACGAACGTTCATTCAATCCCGATTTGACCGTGTCCGCACCGACCGCTCGTGCCACCGACATCCGTGATGCCGCTCGCACCCTGTTCGCACAGCGTGGATACGAGGCCACCTCCATGCGCGCCATCGCGGAGGAGGCGGGCGTGTCCCTCGGCCTGGCCTACAACTACTTTTCGGGGAAGCAGGAGCTCCTTCAGTCCATCGTCGAGGAGGGGGTCCGTCAGGTGCAGGCCACGCTCGACGAACTCGACGGCACCGTCCCTCCCGAGGATCGACTCCGTCGCTTCGTCAAAACGAGTCTCGACGCCGTGCGAGCCAACCGCGCCTTCTGGCAGCTGCTCTACGGCCTTCGTCACCAACCCGAAGCGGTTTCGACCGTCCGCGACGACCTCAACGCCCTGAACGACGACATTCACGCCCACCTCTGCGAGATCCTCACGGCCCTCGGCGACGACACCCCCAAGGCGAGTGCCCGTCTTCTCTACGCCGCCCTCGACGGCGTGGGCCAGCACTATGTCCGCGATCCCGATACCTATCCGCTCGACACTATAGCGGAGACGATCGTCGATCGCTTTTCGGTGCCGACCGAATGATCGCTATTTTCGTTTTCCTTTCCGCCCGTCCCCATGACCCACCCAGACTGGCTCGACCGCTCTACCTATCCCTTTCCTGCCTCCACATTCGACACCGGCCATGGCCGCATGCACTACGTTGACGTCGGCGAGGGCCCGGTCGTCGTCCTCCTTCACGGCACGCCCACGTGGTCCTTCCTCTACCGCCGACTGATCGACGATCTCAAAGAGGATCATCGCGTAATTGCGCCGGACCTGCTGGGCTTCGGGCTGTCGGACAAACCGCAGACCGAGGCCGTCGCGCCGCCGCGCCAGGCCGAGCACCTGCGTGGCTTCCTCGATCACCTGGCCCTGGACGCATTCACAATGGTCGTCCACGACTTCGGCGGCCCGATTGGCCTTTCCTGTGCCCTCGACCAGCCGGACCGCGTCGATCGCCTGGTCCTCTTCAACACGTGGATGTGGGCGCAGACGGACGCGGCCACGATGTGGGCGAGCCGGTTCTTCGCATCCGGGCTCGGCCGCTGGATCTATACGAACTGGAATTTCTCGCCGACCGTGATGCTGCCGGCCCTCACGCATCAGAATCTCCCGGACAACATTCAGGCGCACTACGAGCGGCCGTTCCCCACACCCGACAAGCGACACGCACCCTGGACCTTTGCGCGCGACCTTGTGGGCGCCAACGACTGGTACGCGTCGCTCTGGGACCGGCGCGACGCGCTGCGGTCGATTCCGGCCCTGCTCCTGTGGGGCGAGCAGGACCCCGGGTTCGGGACCGACGATCTGAAGCGGTGGCAGGGACTCTTCGAGCAGGTCGAGACGACAACCTTTCCGGGCGCGGGCCATCTTCCGCAGGAGGAGGTGCCGGACGAGGTGCAGGCGGCGCTTCGCTCCTTCCTGTCGTCTACCTCTCCGAAACGTCAGGTCGTCAAGTGATTTCACGTGTCGTTGAGAGCCGTACAGCCCTGCCCATTGCCAATCGGGAGGGCCGTATGCCGAACGGGCATACGGGGCCTCATTCCAGTTCAGTGTCTGTGTCCCACTCCCCCAGCGCCCCATGACGCTCGGTAAACGCATCTCCTCGCTCTTCCAGATGGGTGACGACACGTGGGCGCGCCACGCCAATCCCTGGAGCGTGTGGTCGCGCTGCACGGTTCTTCCCGCACTGGTCCTCGCGGCCTGGAGCCGCGTGTGGATCGGGTGGTGGGCACTCGTCCCAGGTGCAATTGCGCTCCTGTGGAACTGGCTCAACCCGCGCGTCTTCGGAGCGCCCGACTCGTTCGACAGCTGGGCCTCAAAGTCCGTTCTCGGGGAGCGTATCTGGATCAACCGCGACGAGGCGCCCGTGCCGCAGCATCATCGGCTCACGCCGAATGTGCTAAATGCGGCCAACGGAATTGCCACACTCGTCGCGGTCTGGGGCGTGGTGCGGCTGGCCGTGTGGCCCACCGTGCTCGGCGCCGTACTCATGTACGTCTTCAAGTTCTGGTTCCTCGACCGCATGGTGTGGCTGTACGAGGACACGACGGATGAAGAGGCCCCTCACCCCGCCCTTTTGGACGAGATTCCTGCCGTCTCCTCGTAAGAAGGAGCCTGCTGTCAAGCGAGTCCTCGGTCCCTGCAGTCGCACTCGCCTACGCCAGCGCGCCATTCGTAAGAAGCACGGCGGCGAGGAGCGCGATCACGACCTGCGTGCCCGCGACAAGCAGCGCCGGGCGAAGGGTATCGGTGTCAATGGACGGGCGGAAAGTGGTGGACATGTCGGTCGTGTGGTCAGTCATGGCTGATTGGATGGTTTGTGTTCACGGTGTGCGAGTGTTGAACGCTGGGGCGTTCCCAATCCCCGGGTCGTCCCTCACGCATTCACAGCAGACAGGGGGATTCGCCAATCGGTTGCACCCGCCCTCGGAAACACCCTGTCGGGCGGCATCTTCCCCATGATGCACAAGTCCCTTGTGCTGCGTCGGGGAGAGGCACGCGCAACCGGGGGTGCCGTTCGGGGCCGCTCGACGAACTGCTCGTTTTGTGCGACGAATGGTCGAGCAGCAGGATCATCTACCGTCCAGCCAGACTGTCTATGGGAACCGGAGAGACGAATAATTTCGGTTCACTGTAGACCGGTTCCACTCCGCCGCCATCAGCACACAGCACCTAGGTCGCATCCAAGCGAACTTACACCCGTAGGAACAGCATCTGAATCAAACGCACCGACTCACGTCTCGCCTGCGCGTCCATGCTGCGAATTGGTCTGTACGTCCTCGTCGGCATTCTCAGCCTCCTTGTCCTCGGCTACTTCACCGTTGCTGCCCCCATCGCCGACGCCCGCTTCAACACGAAACCGAACGGCCCGGACACGCCCGTCTCCGACCGCGCCCAGGCCGTGCACGACACGCTCACGGTGGCCGACCTCCACAACGACCTTCTCCTCTGGCCCCGCGACCCGCTGCAGCGCTACGATCGGGGCCACACCGACGTGCCGCGTCTGCGGGCAGGCGGGGTGGGCCTCCAGGTGTTTGCCGCCGTCACGCAGGTGCCGTGGAATCGAAGCTACCAGGGCACGAC
>CAZTDC010000119.1:0-8364 GCA_964612165.1 uncultured Salinivenus sp. | reverse complement strand
TCGAAGCACTCGATGACGTAGTCGACGTGGCTCTGGGTGTAGACGCGGCGCGGGATGGCTAGTCGGACGAGCTCCATCTTGGCCGGCTTCTCGCTGCCGTCCGGCTGCCGGCCAAACATGACGGAGCCGATCTCGACGCCCCGAATGCCGCCGGTCGTGTAGAGGGCCGCGGCCAGCGCCTGCCCGGGATACTCGAGCGGCGGGATGTGGGGCAGCAGGGCCTTCGCGTTGACGTACACGGCGTGGCCGCCCACCGGCTCGACGATGGGCACGCCCAGGTCCGTGAGCGCCTCGCCCAGGTAGCGCGTGGAGGCCATCCGGTATTCGAGGTAGTCCTCGTCCACGATCTCGCGGAGGCCCACGGCGATCGCCTCCAGGTCGCGCCCGGCGAGCCCGCCGTAGGTGGGGAAGCCCTCGGTGAGGATGAGCTGATTGCGGGCCTCGCGGGCCCACGTGTCGTCGTTGAGCGCCAGCCAGCCGCCGATGTTGACGAGCGCGTCCTTCTTCGCGCTCATCGTCATGCCGTCCGCGTGCGAGAACATCTCCCGGACGATGCTTTTGACCGATTTGTCGCCGTAGCCGTCCTCGCGCTGTTTGATGAAGTAGGCATTTTCGGCGAAGCGGCAGGCGTCGAGGATGAGGGGGACATCGTGCTCATCACAGAGCGCTTTTGCCCCCTCGAGGTTGGCCATGGACACGGGCTGACCGCCCCCAGAGTTGTTGGTGACGGTGAGCATAACGATGGGCACCTGATCGCCGTCCTCTTCCAGCAAGGCCTCCAGTCGGTCGAGATCGATGTTGCCCTTGAAGGGGTGGTGGCGGTCTGGATCGAGGCCTTCTTCGATGACCAAGTCGACCGCCTCGGCGCCGGTGGCCTCAATGTTTGCGCGGGTGGTGTCGAAGTGCGTGTTGCTCGGAATTTTTGTATCCTCGCCCGCGACAATGCCCATCAGGATGCGCTCGGCGGCCCGGCCCTGGTGGGTGGGGATCACGTGCTCGAAGGGCATCAGGTCCTTCACGGCCTCCTCAAAGCGGAAGTAGGAGGGAGAGCCCGCGTAGCTCTCATTGCCCTGCATGAGGCCGGCCCACTGCGCGGCGCTCATGGCCGAGGTGCCCGAGTCAGTAAGCAGGTCGATGATGACGTCATCCGCGTGCAGGTTGAACAGGTTATAGTGCGCCTCGCGCAGAAGCCGCTCCCGTTCGGCCCGCGTCGTCATGCGAATCGGCTCGACGGACTTAATCCGGAAGGGCTCGATGATGGTGTCCATTTCCATGGCGAGGCGGCGGTTGAGGGAGGGGACTTTGAACGACAGATTGCATTGCAATCTACCGACTGTGACGCCGAAGGACAATGGGACCGTGTTCGCCGCTCTTTTCCTTGAAGCGAGGAGACTTGCGAGTGAAAGGTCGTCGGGCGGGAGACGTCACGTGTGCTGGAGAGAGCGTGTCGCTACGTGTTTTCTTCGGATTGGGATTGAGCAGAGGTGTGTCGAAAGATGGCGTCGGTCAGTTCGGTGGGGGGCGAAGGGGAGGTCTGAGAGCGAAGGGTAAAGCAAATGGAGCGGGCGCGCTCGACCTGTTCCTCCCAGTATGGATCCCTGCGCAGGTGGGCCTCGAAGCGTGCCTGCTCACTCGGAGGAAGGGTGTCGTCGATGTAGGCTTCAACGCGGGCGTCCATCCATGCGTCGAGAGAGGTACCGTTAGGCTGGGGCATAGTCGAGACGGTCAGTCAGTTGTTTCCGTAGCTTTTTGCGGCCCCGGTGGATGTAGACTTTCACGGTGTTGAGGGGCATGTCGAGCGCATCGGCGATTTCCTGGTACTTTAGCTCCTGAATTTCGCGAAGCATCACCACGCTCCGGTACGGTTCGTCGATCTCGTCGAGGGCTGCGTCCAGGTGGTCTTCGAAGTCCGACACCTCGGTGCTGGTGTCGGGGAGGGGGCGCTGGCTTTCGGCTCGGGAGAGCCCCTCCGTGTCCACCGTCATGGTACGGTGCCGCGTCTGGCGCCGCCGCAACTGATCGATGCAGGCATTGCGGGTGACCCGCATAAGCCAGGGCAGCGCCCGATCGTAGTCCACCTCGTCCCGGTGCTCCCATAGCTTGATAAACACGTCCTGAGTCACGTCCTGGGCGGTCACCTCGTCTCGCAGCATCGAGCAGGCGAAGCCGTAGACCTGATCCTGATACTCGTGGACCTGGTTTTCGAATTGTTCGAAAGAAGTCATGGCACGTAAGGGGGCACCGGGATGGACCCGGGGCGCTCCGTCGCCGGAGCTTCCTGGGAATCCATCACGTTCGGCGCCGCAAAATAGTTACAGGACGGCGAGAAGGCGAGTGGTTCGCTGCCCACGACGGGGGTCGGGGCAACGCGCGTCTGAAGTAGACAGGGCCATTCGCCAATCGGTTGCAGGAACCCTGAGAAGTCCTCTCGCAGGTCCTTACGTCGTCCTCAACCCCAAGATGCTGTCCAATCGACGAGTTGTGTCCTTCGTGCGACGGATGGGCTGAGCGACGCCCTTACTCCTGATATGGGAGTGATGACGGTGTTCTACGCCGCTGGCCTACTGGAGAGAGGTGAGCACAGGTCAGAAATTCCGTCGTTGACCACCCGGGAGCAGCAGACGTCTACCGGTCATGGGGGATGGCTTTTCCCAGGGTCTGTGCAGGAAAGGAGGGCAGGCTATCCTTCGGGGACGGCATCAACGTCGATGTCGACCGGTTTGGGGTAGCAGATGTAGGGCTTGACGACGAAATTGGTGAGCTCGGAGATGGCGGCGGTGTCGGCCATCTCGGAAAGCTCACGGACGTTTCCCTCCCGGTCGAGGATGCCAATCATTTCGCGATTGCTATCATAGGCGGTGTGATGAGAGGCGCCTACGGTGAGGTAGTGGCGGGCGGCGTCCCAGGCTTCACTCTCGGCCGTGAGGTTTTGCTCGGCGAGCCAGTTGGCCACCTGTCGGCGCCAGGATTCAACCTGTGGAGCGTTGGGCTCGCGGGGGAGGAAGGTGACGCGAAAGAAGTCGCGGTTGATAAAGCGTCGGCAGAGGTCCGATAAAACGGGGTCGTCGCCCTGCATCCATTGTTTGAGGCTGAAGAGGATGTCGGTGTCGTCGAGCTGGAGGTAGGCGTCCCGTACCTGGGAATCCTCGATCTGGTCGGCGTGCACGTCATTTCGAAGGAAGAAGAGCAGGGCGCGGGACGCGTGCAGAAGCCAGTCTGGAGGCGATGTGTTCGACTGGAGGTGCTCTTCGACCCGGTGCAGGATGCCGCGTAGGAGCTCGTCGCCGGCAAGGACGGTTTTGTGGAGGTACACCTGCCAGTACATGAGCCGCCGCGAGATGAGAAAATTCTCCACAGCGTAGATCCCCTTCGCTTCAAGCATGATTTCCGACTGTGATCCCCCCTCGAGCGGATGCACGCGCATGGTTTTGATGAGGCGCTGGACGCCGACCTCGCCTTCGGCCACCCCCGTGTAGAAGGAGTCACGTCGGAGGTAGTCGAGCCGGTCCATATCAAGCTGGCTGGACACGAGCTGGTGGAAGAAGGGGCGCTCGTAGGTGTCGTCGAAAATCTGGAGCGTGCGGTCGAGCGCGCCGTCGAGCCGCTCGTTGAGGCGGACGAGGAGCACGCGGCTCATGTCTTCGTGCTCAAAGTCAGAGATTAACTGGTGCTCCAACGTGTGGGAGAACGCACCGTGCCCTACATCGTGGAGAAGGGCCGCGGCCAGGGCAGCCGTTTGCTCCTCCGCGGAGATGGGCGTGCCCTTTTCCGAGAGGCTCGTGAGCGCGTCCTGCATGAGGGCCATGGCACCGAGCGCGTGATTAAACCGGGTGTGCTCGGCCCCGGGAAACACGAGATGGCCTACACCGAGTTGGCGGATTCGACGAAGTCGCTGCACCTCCGGCGTCTGGATGAGGTCCATGATCAGGTTCTTTGGAACCGAGATAAACCCATGGACCGGGTCTGAGAAGAGTTTGAAGCGCTGGTTCGAAGACAAGGGTCGGTTGGGGATTTCGAACGTCGGTGAATAGGTGGGGTGGGGAGTTCTCGTATTGAGCTACCGAGCCATGAATTAATCAGTCATGAGTGTTCGAGTCAGGAAGAATGGGGACGGGGATACAAGAGGCTACAGGCCTTCATTGGCGAGCTTTTGGGCGATCGAGGCGTAGAATTCTTTGGCGTCGAAGGAGGCGGCGAGCCGTGAGCGGATGCCGACCTGACGAGCGTGATCGGCGTTTATGGTGCCGAGGTATTTTCCCCACCGTGCACTTTGGACACTGACAATGCCGTCATTCACCCCTTCGTGTTTGTACAGATGGCTGTTCAGGTATCGAAAAATGGGATCGATGGGAATGTCGGTGCCTTTGCCCGCCTGGCAGCCATAGGACCAGTACTGGACGTCGGGATGGTCGGGCACCTCCTCGTTGAAGGTGTTCTCGACGTACTCGGGGGTGAGTTCCCTCAGGGCCTGGCGAATGTTGGCCGAGCCGTCTTCAAGGATGTGCCTGCCCAGCCAATCGGCCATGTCGGCGAGCCACTTGCGCACCGATTGGGGCTGCCTCAGGATGAGGGAGGCGACGGAGGAGCCACGATGCGGAGTGGCGACCGTGACGAGGGCTTCGACGGTGTCGTGCCATCCCTTCTTGCTTATAAGATGGCGAGCGTCGAGCCCCCCCATCGAGTGTGCGATGATCGAGATCTGGTCGGTGTTCGTCTCGTCGAGGACGCGCGTGAGGCGGTCTTCCCACATCTCGCAGCGAGATTTGACGGTATTGTACGGAGACACATTCGGGGCCACGGCCCGCACGCCGCGCGATCGCAGGTGCATGGTTTCCTCGTGCAGGTGGCCGCCGCGCCGGAACGAGGCGCCAATGCCGAAGCCGTGCATCAGGATAATGGGATGCCGGGTGGGAATGACGGACGGCTGTGGAAACGGATCGAGGCCCGTGATGCGCTGGAGGGCGGTGACGGAAAGGGGATCGTCGGGCTCGGACATGGGCACTGCTCTCGAAAATTGGGATCCTTGTCGCAACAGAGTCGGGGTTGAGTGAGATGGAGGACGCCTCAGGCGGGGAGGCTTGAGAAAAGTTGAAGAGGGCGGCCAAGGAAGAGCGCCTCTCCACCGACCACGACCATCGCTGCGATAAGGGGGACACGAATGTTGTCGTTGATGGGGACCGGCAGGGCTTCGACGACGGCCGCGACGACGACGCTGGCAGCAGCGGGACCGGAGGCGAGGGCGGGGAACCAGAGGATGACCGCCAGGCCCGTAATCACGAACGCGGTGCTCCCCTCGACGGTGGCCGAAAGTGTGCCCCACGGATGCCGGCCCAGCCGGCGCCCAACGAGGGCCGCAGCGGCATCGGCCAACACGGTCATGGTGAGCACGGGAACGGCCACTCGAATCGGAAAGATAAGCGCAAGCAACGCGGCTCCGACGAGGACGCAGGTCGCGCCGTTGAATGTCACGCGTTCCCCGATCTCGGGGAGTTCGTCGGCTCGCATGAGCGGTCCAAAGATCCAGCGGATCCAGTCGTTGAACGCGGGGGAGTACGCTCGCGTGAGGTCGGCGGCTACGGCGATGAGGGCGCTGGCACCCACCACGTATAGCGCGAGGGGGGCGCCCAGCCACCACATGCCGAACGGGATGACCAGGGCAAGCAGGTGCAGGGTTTTGCGACCGATTTCGGCCCTGTAAGAGAATGTATCAGGGGAGGTTGACACGAGAGTTGATGAACTTACGAGAGGGCACAGATGATACCCGTCGAAGGGAGTGGGTTGCTCTAATTCGTCGTGGATTGATGAGGCGCCATGCCGACTGGAAGCTGGCCGTACTGTTTGTTTTGGGCCGATAGGGACTTCGCAGTCCGAACCACGGCTGTCGCAAAAAGTTCAGGTGTGCAGCAATCCTCATACAGGCGTTTTGTGGAACGAGTCCCGTTTACGTACTTTCTGCATTTCCCGTTTCTCTCCCAGATTTTGCTTCGGATCTTATGTCCCGTTTCACCACTGTGCTCGTATTCCTTTTCCTGTTATCCGGATGTAGCGGCGAGGACGGTTCCTCGTCGGACGCCGAAAAGATGGCGGATGGGCATGAAGGGGATACGCCTGCGGCCACGGAGGCCGCGCAGGAACCGTCTATTCCAGTCGAGGCGAAAGAGGTGACGTACACCCAGGTTGATGGCGAGACGCCCTCAGGGTATCTCGCGGTGCCTTCATCGCCTGATTCGGTGTTGTCGTCGCGCGGAATGGATCCGTCGTCTGGGAGCTTACCGGGCATCGTGGTTATTCACGAATGGTGGGGGCTCAACGACAACATACGCACGGCCACCCGGCGGTTGGCAGGCGAGGGATACCGGGCGCTGGCAGTCGACCTTTATGGCGACTCGACGGCCCAGACCCCCGACCGGGCGCAATCGCTCATGCAGGCGGCCACGAGCAATGAGGAGCGGCTCTTGGCCAATCTGCGGGGGGCGCACGAATACCTCCAGTCGGAGGGGGGAGCCTCCCGAGTGGCGGTCATGGGCTGGTGCTTCGGGGGCGGCATGACGTTCCGTGCCGTCGCCGACCGTCCGGAGGCCTTCGACGCGGCAGTGGCGTATTACGGTACGCCGGAGCCAATGACGGAGGCGGTGCTGAAGAAACTGTCGACACCGATCCTTGCGCACTTCGGCAAGCAGGATCAGGTCGTGTCGACAAAACAAGTAAAGGCCCTTCGATCCCGGTTGGAGGGATTGAATAAGGAGGTGCAGGTTTACGAGTACGACGCGGGGCATGCCTTTGCGAACCCTTCGGGAGAGAACTACGATCCGGACGCGGCCTCGACGGCCTGGTCGCGCACGACTCAATTTCTCCACACTCACCTCTACTCCAGCGCCGCAGAGAAGTAAGTCTACACCGCCTCACTCGGGGCGGTCCAAGCATCCGTTTCTAAGTTAACTTCCAGAGAATGTCTCAGTCCTCCCACAGCGACGGACTTGTTCTCATGTGGAGTGGCGGGAAAGACGCCATGCTTGCTCTTGACGTGCTCCACAGCCAGTCGCCCCGTCGCGTCGATGCGCTCCTCACAACGGTTATTGAGGACGTTGATACCGTGACCATGCACGGCACGCCGCTTGAACTGATTGAACGGCAGGCCGAGGCGCTCGGCATTTCTCTTCACGTTATGCGCGTCCCCCCGAACGCATCCAATCCGACCTACGAGGAGCGGCTCGAACGGGCGCTGGGTCCTCTGCTCGGTGAAGGCTTCCACACTGTCGTGGCAGGTGATCTCTTCCTCGAAGACGTAAAGGCCTACCGCGAAGAGGTGCTCCGCACGGTCGGGGCGAAGCCGCTTTTTCCGCTTTGGAAGCGCGACACGTCGTGGCTTGCCCGTCGCTTCGTCGATCGGGGTTACCAGGCCATTGTGACCTCTGTCGACACCACCCTGCTCAACACTGCATTCGTGGGACGGGCCTACAACGAGGACTTCCTGGATGAACTCCCAGAGACGGTGGACCCCTGCGGCGAGAACGGTGAGTTCCATACGTTTGTCCTGGACGGACCGCCGTTTCATAATCCCGTGCCTGTGGACGTTGGCGAGCAGCACGGAGATGGACGCATGCGGTACGTCCGGCTCCGGTTGGGCACGCGTGAAGAGGCTGCCAGAAGAGAAGAGGGGGAGTAGCATACTCCAAACAAAAAGCCCTCCGTCCGGAAAGGGACGGAGGGCTTGGGAATACTGTAAAGTGAGGAGGGGCCGTTACTCGTCCCCATCGGTTGCGGCGGCCGTTCCGCCGGACGAACCCGGTTCGGCGACGCCACCATCGGGTGCCGTGTCGGTCGAGCCGTTGGTTGTGCCGTCCGAGTCGGAGAACTCATCCGCGTCGGGATTGGCAACCTCGGCTTCGCCCTTGTGCACCTCGAAGGAGAGCTCCTCCTCGTCTCCCTCGTGCGTGATGATGACTTTGTCGCCCTCGCCGAGCTCCTCGTGGAGAATGTCTTCGGCCATCGGATCCTCCACGTACTTCTGGAGGGCGCGACGGAGCGGGCGAGCGCCGTACTTCGGATCGAAGCCCTTGTCGGTGAGGAACTCCTTGGCGTGCTCGTCGAACTCGAGCTCCAGCCCCAGTTCGCGTGCCCGGTCGAAGAGATCCTCCGACATGATGTCGATGATGTCGAAGATGTTCTCCTTGTCGAGCGGGTGGAAGACGATCACGTCGTCGATCCGGTTAAGGAACTCCGGATTGAAGACGTTCTTGAGGGCATCCTCAACCGTCGACTTCATCGACGTGTAGTCCATGTCCTCTCCCTCGGCCTGCGAGAACCCTATGCCCTTACCGAAGGACTTGATGTCCTGCGTGCCGATGTTGGAGGTCATGATGA